>JADFVC010000422.1 GCA_015222355.1 Chloroflexota bacterium
TGCGCGGAGGCGTAGCTGTCTACGCCGCACAAGCAAACGTGCAGATTGACGCAGAGATTGTGAAAAAGGGCCGTTTCTGGATGGAAACTAACTATCTTTTCCCCTTTTTTGCCACTCTTTTGCCGAAGGGGGCTTTTTTCACTCCGGGCTTGTAGCCACGATTGTCAGCAGCCTTCCCTCGACCGAAAGTGCGGCGTTTGATCGGGCGTTCCAGCGGTCCACTGCGGCTGCCGCTGTCGGGGCTGATCTGCAGTTGTTCATCACAGACCCAGACTGTTTTCAGCTTGTGCAGCTTCTCTTGGGACAGATTTTTCGGCAGATCGACCAGGCTGAATTGGTCGAAAAGGCGGATTCTGCCGATGTCGCGGCTGTTGAGTTTCACCTCATTACTGATGGCGCCGACGATATTTCCCGGCTCCACACCATGCACCCGGCCGACTTCGATGCGATAAGTTTGCATCTGTTCGTCGCTGGTTTTTCTACCCCGTTCCGGACCTGTTCCCCGCTCCGGTCGTTCTTCGCGAATTTCCTCGGCAAAACGCTCATCCGGTTGCAGTGGACGTTCTTTCTGCAGCAGGTAAGCAAGACTTGCAGCGATTTTACGATGACCGACATCATATTCACTCTGATACGCATCAATCAGTTCTTCGAAAAATTCCAGATCCTGAGATTCCATCGCCTGAGCAATTTGTTCTTTAAAAAGCCCGATGCGCCGATTGGTAATATCCTTGCGGCTTGGTAAAGCCATGGCTTTGATTGGCTGCCGGGTGGCTCTTTCAATGGCCGCGAGCATACGCTTCTCGCGTGGAGCGACAAACAGGATCGCTTTCCCTTCACGACCGGCGCGGCCGGTGCGACCGATGCGATGGATATAGGCTTCGGTATCGTATGGAATGTCATAATTGATCACGTGACTGATCCGTTTGACATCGAGCCCGCGAGCAGCGACATCGGTGGCAACGACGATGTCGAGGGAACCGTCTTTGAGACGCTCAATGGTTTTTTCGCGCAGCATCTGGGTCATGTCGCCATTCAATGCTGAGCTGGAAAAGCCGCGTGCTTCCAATTTTTCCGCCAGATCGACGGTCGCCACCTTGGTGCGGACGAAGATGAGCATGCCGTCGATCTCTTCTGCTTCGAGAATCCGGGTCAGGGCGTCCAGTTTGTGCAACCCTTTGACCTGCCAAAAATGCTGAGAAATTTTTTCAACGGTAGAGGTTTTACTCTTGATGCGGATTTCGACCGGGTCGTGCAGATGCTTGCGGGCGACCTGCATGACTTCTTTCGGCATGGTTGCCGAGAAGAGGGCGGTCTGTCGTTCTTGCGGGGCAAATTCAAGAATCTGTTCAACATCATCAATAAAGCCCATCTTCAGCATTTCATCGGCTTCATCGATGACGACGCAACTCAATTTGTCGAGCTTGAGAGTGCCGCGATTCAAGTGATCCTGAATTCGGCCAGGGGTCCCGACAACTGCTTGAACGCCGCGCTTTAACTGGCGTAACTGTTGGCCCATATTCTGGCCGCCGTACACCGGTAAGACCTGGAAGCCTTTGAGATGCCGGGCATAAGTCTGCATGGCTTCGGCAACTTGTAAGGCCAGTTCCCGCGTCGGGGTCAGAACCAGGATCTGCGGCGCCTTCAGCTTTGGGTTCAGGCGACTGAGCAACGGTAAGGAGAAAGCCGCAGTTTTCCCGGTCCCTGTCTGTGCCTGGCCAAGCAGATCGGTTCCTGCCAGTAATGGCGGAATGCTTTGTGCCTGAATGGGTGTGGGCGTTTCGTAACCGACCTCTTTAATGACTTTGAGTACGGCTGGATGCAAGGAAAGATCGGAAAATGTTGGAACGGATTCTTCAGTCATAGCTAACCTGTCGATATGGACTCGTTTTTTATGATCTCGCAAAAAAGAATACGATGGCTAGGCAAAAATTTCGACCTACAAGGCGTAGTGGTTTTTCAGGGGCGAAGGCATACATATGGTATGTCGAGATCCTGAAAAACTACTGCAACGCCGGAGGGCGGATTTTTTGCGACGCCATCATTTTTATTCGTTGGCAAAAGATGCGCACCATAACGCATCTTTAAATGCTGAGCCAGATTTTTCGATAGAAAAAATTGATTGAGTTGAGTTATGCACTTTTTTTCATGATTATACGAGAGAAGATTTGCATATTTTCTAAGGATGTATAAAATGTACAAATATTAATAAATCTATCAGATGCAAGGGGCTTTGTCATGACCGGACCGGAAAAGCAGGAAATATTATTGGAAAGCGGTACCAATGAGATGGAGATCATCGAGTTTTATGTTGGTTCGCAGTCACTGGGTATCAACGTGCAGAAGTTAAGGGAAATTATCACCTACGATGAATCTGCACTGACGGTGATACCCGACAGTTCTCCCGCGATGCTTGGTGTGCTGATGATGCGTGGCAGTACAATTCCGTTGATCGATCTTAAGGCTCATCTGAATCAACGTGACCAAGGGCATGAGGAGGAGGATCAGCGTCCAGTTGTTTTGGTCTGTGAGTTCAATCACCGGATCAATGGTTTCAAGATTGATGGTGTTAATCAGATTCATCGCATATCCTGGGGCGATGTCCAGCCTCTGGCCGATTTTATCGGCCAGTACCGGCCAAGATTCACCGGGAGTGTCAATATCGAGGGGCGGGAAATCCTGCTTCTGGATCTGGAGTATGTCATTAGTGAATTTGATCCCGATTCGGTTTTGGGAGACCTGTCGGAAGTCGATGAACAGGATTCGGATGTTGCGATATTGCGGCGGGATAAGCGCATTCTCATGGCTGAGGATTCGTCAATTATTCGCAGTAATCTGAATAAAGTTTTTAATGACGCAGGGTTCGAGGGGCTGGAAGTTTTTGCCGATGGGCTAAGTTGCTATGAGCGTATCCTGGAATTGAAAAAGCTGGCCGATCAAGCGGGTGAAAATCTTCAGCAACATTTCAACCTGTTGATCTGTGATATTGAGATGCCGAAAATGGACGGTCTGACGCTTTGTCGCAAGGTTAAAGAGACTTTGGGTTACAAGGATATACCGGTGTTGCTCTTTTCCTCTTTGATCAACCCGCCGATGGAAGTCAAGTGTGATTCGGTCGGTGCTGATGGCTATGCATCAAAGCCGGAAGTCGCTAAATTGATCAACATGATGGATCATTTTTTGGGGATTGAGAAATAGCCAGTCCTTTCAAGAAGGATCGGGGAATGCCAGACAGCGGTATAGACGTGTCTGGCGTTTTTCGTTTTGACTGGCAAGTGATCTGTATTGACGTTAACCTGTGTCATTATTAACCGGTTTTCTTCCTCTATATCTTGCTTGAAGGAACCTATGAAAACGATTTCCGCGGAACTCGCTTATTTTTTGCGTGGCAGGGCCAGGCAGAATCTCAAATTACTGATGCTCTACACCCTCTTTCTGCTGCTGCTGATTCTGGTCTATGCGATCCTGTTCCGCTATCTGATGCTTCATCTTGAGGGGCGGGAATTTTCCTTTATTGCCGGGCTTTACTGGACGATTACCGTCATGACCACGCTCGGGTTCGGCGACATTACTTTCCATACCGATCTCGGTTACGCCTTTGCTGCCCTGGTGACGATTTCCGGGGTGGTGTTTCTGCTCATCATTCTGCCGTTCGGTCTGGTCAGTCTGTTCCTGGCCCCCTGGATCGAACAGCGGTTACGTTATCGGCCCGACTTTTCTTTACCGTCTGATACTTCCGGTCATGTGTTGATTTTCGGCGTTAATCCTACCGCTCGGGTATTGATTCATAATCTTGAAAGCCTTGCGATCCCTTTTGTCGTCGTGACTGAAGACTATCAGGAATCGTTGCGTCTGGAGGAGGAAGAGGATATCCGCGTGGCTTGTGGTTCGGTGACCGATAAAAAGCTCCTCAGCAAAGTCCGGGTTGATTCGGCACGCTATATCTTTGCCAATCTCAGTGATACGCAGAATGTCAATCTTTGCCTGACGATACGGGCCATTTGTAAAACCCCGATTGCGGCAATTGTTGATGATGCCGAGCATATCGAACTTATCCGGCTGGCCGGGGCTGACAAGGCGGTGCCGTTGGCGCGGATTATCGGTCGTTACCTGGGAATTCGCTCCACCACACAAGGGGCTCTGGCCCATATCCTCGACTCCTTTGGTCTGTTGAAAATTGCCGAGATCCCGGTTTACGGCACCCCCTTTTCTGGACAGACTTTGGAACAGGCCCAAATTCGTCAACAGACCGGGCTGGCGGTGATCGGCGTTTTGGATCGTGGAGTGTTTACCGTGCCGTCGAAAGATACGATTCTTTCGCCGACATCTCTGGTGGTTCTGGCGGGAACCCGTGAGCAGTTGACGCGGATGGAGCAGTTGACCGGGGAGCAGGCTGAAGACGACCTGGTTTTTATCCTCGGGCACGGCAGAATCGGCTGTGCAGCAGCCAACTTTCTCGACCACAAACCCGTTCCCTATCTGTTGATCGATCAGATCGAGAACCCGAACTGTGACAAACATGTTTCGGTGATCGGTGATGCCACCAATTGTCAGTTGTTACGCAACTCGGGAATTGAGCAGGCCAAGGGCTTGATCGTGACGACCAACGACGACAGTACCAACGTCTTTCTCACTTTGAGCAGTCGTCACACCAATCCGCATATGCGGATTGTGGCTCGGGCGAACACGGAAGAGAATGTCGAGCAGCTTTATGCGGCCGGGGCTGATTTTGTCGTTTCCAATGCCTCGGTCGGGGCGAACATTCTGACCAATATTCTGGAATCAAAAGAGTCGATTTTTCTTACCGAAGGGCTGTCGATCTTCCGGCGCCCGCTGCCTGAAAGATTGGTCGGTAAAACGATTGAGGAATCTCGGATTCGGCCATTGACCGGTTGCTCGGTTGTTGCCCTTGAAACGGAGGGGGTCGCCCCGCTCCCTTCACCATCCCCGGACATGAGGCTGGAGATCGGGATGAAACTGGTTCTGATCGGCAGCACCCATCAGGAAGAGGAATTCTATCTTCAGTTCGGCAACAAATCCTCCTGAATAAAAAGTGCCGAGTTCAAGTTCCGGTTGTGAACAGCACCGGGCCGCTTCGGTTGGAGCGGCCCGGTGTTTTCCCGCCAGTGAAGGGATCTTTACGGATGTTTGAGTCGTTTACTGAGATCGGCGAAGGGGGAGTGGGCCAAGGTCGGACCCTCCTGACGGGCGGGGCTCTCTTCGTCACGTTGCTCCTGTATACCGCGGGAATGTTCGTGGTCGTGGCAGTAGAGACAGAGCAATTCCCAGTTGCTGCCGTCAGGCGGGTTGTTATCATGATTATGGTCAACATGGTGCACCGTCAGTTCACGCATCTTCTGACCCTCAAATTCACGGCTACAGCGCCCGCAGACATGCGGGAACAGTTTTAATGCCTGTTCCCGATAGCCGGACTGGCGCTGCTGCTCTTCCTTGCGCATCTCGGCAACGAGGCGATCGCGATATTCATGGCTTTTTTTGTCTGTTCCGGACATATATTCCCTTCAGAACGCGGGTGGCGGCAGCTTATTTATCCGCTGCAGGCCGAAATTTCAGGAGTAGTAACGCCAGCAGAGTCAGGTTGGCGATCATCGCCACCAGCATTGCCAGCCCGGTAAACAAACCAAAGTAGATCGTCGGGATAAAGTTCGATAGCGTGAGAATCGAGAAGCCGATAATGATGGTGATCGAGGTGTAGTACATCGCCCGTCCGACACTATCGTGGGTTCGTTTCATGGCAGCAAGATAATCGCCATCGACGAGAATCTCGTGTGTAAAGCGATGTACGTAATGAATGGTGTCATCGACCGCTATGCCGATGGAAATGGCGGCAATGGTGATGGTCATGATGTCGAGAGGGATGTTCAGCCAGCCCATCAGGCCCAGAACCGCTCCGGCAGAAATCAGGTTGGGAATCAGGGCGATGATTGCCAGTCTCAAAGAGCGAAACTGTACTATGAACATGCCCATAATCACCAGGAAGACCATACCGATGGTCATGATCTGAGAACTGAAAAGGCTCTGCAGGACATTGTTGTAAAGCACCAGCATGCCGGTGAGATGAACTTGTTCCGGCTTGAGTTCCAGTTTGTCCGTCAGGTCATGTTGGATTTTTTCCAGGAGCTCATTGCGCCGTAGTGACGGATCGGACTCAAAAATCCGCATGGTAAAGCGCACCTGATTGCCGTCTGCCGACATGTAGGGTTTGATCAGTGAGTCCTCAATCTGCTCCGGCAGTTTTTTGTGGATGATGGCCAGAGAGATATTGTCGAGAGGCAGGTCATTATTGAGCTGTTGCATCATGCTCATGGTGGTCGCCATTGACAGGACTTTACCGGTTTCCGGCAGGCTGTCGAGATAGTTATGAATGTTGTGCAGTGTTGGAATCTGGTAACTGTTAAACCAATAGCTACTGCCGGAAAGGCCGGCATCGGCCTCCTCTTCAGCGAAGAAATCATCGGCAAAAGGGTCGTCTTCGAGAAAGTCGTTTTCCTCTGTCCGGGCGGCAAAAAAGTCCGGGTCGGCATCGATGACAACATCCAATGGGGTTGTCCCGCCGAGCTGTCGATCGATCAGTTCCATCCCCTGGTAAATTTCGGTCGATGACTTGAAATTATCGATAAAGCGATTTTCCACGGTGAGCCTGGAAATGCCGACGGCACTGAGAATGGCCATGAGCACAAAGATCCCCAGGGTCAGGTTGCTGCGGTGTTCAACCCAGTGGGCACAGGTCCGGGTCATGATTCCGGTGATATCGTAGCGCGGAGTGAAGTGGACCGGTTTGAACAACATCAGTCCGGCTGGAAAGAGGGCGAAGGAAATCAACAGGGCAAAACCGATGCCGATCGCCATCATCCAGCCGAAATCGATCACCGGTCGAATGTCACTGATCAGCAGCGAGGCGAA
>JADFVC010000423.1 GCA_015222355.1 Chloroflexota bacterium
CAACTCGCTTGCCCTGAATAATTTCGCCGAAATCATAATTTAATTGATCCGCCGAAAATTTCGGCCCGGCAATACTTTCCACAGCAAACCCAATGACAATCAAGAACAGCAATAACAGAACGCGTACAGACATAAATCATCTCCAATCAAGTCACTATTCTAACGGCTTCAAATTATAACACAAACTCTTTTATAAAAGTCCCTGCACCGGGGCGTTTCAATTGACAGACAAGAGAGCTTCCTGCTATAGCTTGCTGTTAGGCACATCTAACTTAGGGGTTTAAAAGAACCTATGGTGGAGCATAATCGCAGAATCCTTTTTTCCCGCGAAAAAATAGCCACCGAGGTACGCCGTCTCGGCCAGGAAATCAGTCGTGATTACGGCAACCGGGAGGTCATGCTGGTCGGTGTTTTAAAAGGCTCTTTTCTGTTTCTCGCCGATCTGATTCGCGAGATTCAAGCACCGACCGTTATCGACTTTGTGCGTCTGGCAAGTTACGGCTCCGGCACACAGACTTCCGGACTCATTGAATTCCGCAAAGAACTGGAAATGCCGATCCGGGATCGCGATGTTATTATTGTCGAAGATATTGTCGACAGTGGCTACACCCTTGAGTGTCTCTACAATAAATTACTGCTGCAACAACCCCGTTCCCTGAAAATCTGTACCCTGATTGATAAACGGGCACGGCGGGAGGTCGAGATTGAAGCGGACTACATCGGCATCAGCATGGATGACGGGTTCATTATCGGCTATGGCCTTGATCATAATGAACGCTATCGTAACCTGCCGGATATTTACCTGGTGGAAAACGTCTGATTGCCTAGCAAAACTGATGGATACGGAACCCACCCAGCTGGGATCATGGCAAAGGAGATAAACAGATGGTCATAATCTGTCCCGAATGTTCGACAAAATTCCGCGTCAATTCTGAACGCATCCCCAACAGCGGTACAAAAGTTCGCTGTGCACGCTGCAAACATGTTTTCTTCGCCGAAAAACCGGTTGAAGAAACAATGGTGCGACCAGCAGCACCAGAAACTCCAGCCGTCGTAGCGGAATCCGAACAAGTTAAGGCAGCGCCCGTTGCCTTGACCCCCGATGAACCAACGACAGTGACAGAACCGTCCGCTGATGAATTGATGAGTGACAGAGGTGAAGAGAGCGATTTCAGCTATGAAAAATTTCGTGAGCTGGACCCGGCAAAAACCGCAGAGGAAGACTTTACCTTTGGCGGCGTAGAAGATGAAAAACCGACATCTCAAGAAACATCAGGGGTGCCAGAGGATGAGGAAGATTTCACTTTTTCAGAACCGGCAACGGCGCAATTAAGTGAAGCTGATAACCAGGCAGCCCTTGGTGAAGAACTGGATCATACACCGGAGTCCGTAGCTGACCTGGTGCCCGAGGCGGCCGGTGATGAGTCTGCCGACATATTTTCCCCTGAGGAGGAAATTCCTGCTGAACCTGAAGTTACGCCTGAAGCTGTCATATCAGAAAGGAATGGCGGATCTTCCAGCTCGCTGCGTATCCTCCTGCTCCTGCTCCTGGGACTGCTGCTCATTGGTGGAGCACTCTATTTCATCAATGGCCCGGAACAAATGCAGCAAGCCATCCGACAACTTTTCGGACAACAGACAAACTGGACAACAGAGTCCGACCGAATCACCCTGACGAATCTTGAGGGGAAGTTCATTAATAATCAGGAGGCAGGGGAACTCTTCATCATTCGCGGCGAAGCAACCAATAATTTCCGTGAGGCTCGTGCATCAATCCAGGTCAAGGGGGTCATTTTCGACCAAAACGGCAAGCCCCTGCGGCAAAAGACCATTTTCTGCGGCAACCCGATCAGTGACCAGGAACTGCAGACACTGCCATTCAGCAAACTTGAAGAGATCATGGGGAATCAGTTCGGAAAGTCGCTGAACAATATGAAAGTCGACAGCAAACAGGCTCTTTCCTTTGTCATCGCTTTTCGTGAACTCCCGAAAACCCTGTCGGAATTCAGCGTTGACATCACCTCATCAAAACCGGTCACACACTAAACCCCATCACACCCGTCCAGGCTTTTCTGTCAATTAAAAGAAAACACCCCCACCCGGCAGATGTCTTCGTGATAAGCACAAAAAAAGACGGTGACCTTTGAACAGCCACCGCCTTTTATCAATTACGTTTCGATACCTGATTAAGCTTCTGCAATGGCCTCCACCGGGCAAGTATCGACACAAGCGGCACAGTCAGTACAGGTTTTAGCGTCGATGGTGTAAATCGGATCGCCTTCGGTGATGGCGCCAACCGGGCAGGAATCAACACAAGCACCACAAGCAATACATTCTTCAGAAATTACATAAGCCATTGTTCTTTCCTCCTCAAAAATGTGAGTTTTTGCAACCCCCGCATCCGGGCGTTGTTTTCCAAGTCAGCGTCAACTCTAACCGATCTTTTTACAACTGTCCAGCCCAGAAAAAACCTTGCCAATAAATAGCTGTTCGGCTAGTCTCTATGCTTATTTTATTTAGCAACCCCTTTGCAGTACAGGGTCTTTGCCTGCTTTGCAATATTCACAATCGGGCCCTTAAGCAATATTAAAACGATATTTTGTTTCGCTAAAGAAATTATTTTCTGATCAAATCCCGCAAAAAAGGAAACAAAACATGGATATTCTCGCCTTAAACTGTGGTAGTTCGTCAGTCAAATACCAACTTTTTGACTGGAAGAAACAAAAGGTCATCGCCAAAGGGATGGTCGAAAGAGTCACCATCGGCGATTCTTACATCGTTCACGAAGTTCCTGGTCGGGAAACCTACCGGGAAGAGTACGAATGCCCCGATCACAAGGCAGCCATCCACCTGATCATTAAGATCCTCACCGACAAAGAGCAGGGTGTCGTTACAGACATGGGAGAAATTTCAGCCGTTGGTCACCGGGTTGTGCATGGTGGCGAAAAATTCACCAGCTCAGTCCTGATCAATGACACCGTCCTTGATGCCATCAAGGACGTCCAGCATCTGGCCCCCTTGCACAATCCGCCGAATATTTCCGGGATCGAAGCGGCTCAGGCCAACCTGCCCGACGTCCCTCACATCGCCATTTTCGACACCGCTTTTCATCAGAGCATGCCGGAGCATGCCTACATGTACCCGGTGCCTTACGAGTGGTACGGGAAGCATGGCGTGCGTCGGTACGGTTTCCACGGCACCAGCCACCTCTATGTTTCCAAACGTGCGGCAGTCCTGCTGGGAAAAGCTCCCGAAGATTGCAACATCATCACCATGCACATCGGCAACGGGGTCTCCCATACAGCAATCAAAAATGGCGTCTCGGTCGACACCTCGATGGGGCTGACCCCACTTGAAGGTGCCGTCATGGGGACTCGCTGCGGCGACATCGATCCGGCGATTCCGGCCTTCATCATGGATCGCGAAGGGCTTTCGCCGAAAGAAATCGACAGCACCCTCAACAAGAAATCGGGGGTACTCGGCATTACCGGTGAATTTACCGACCGCCGCGATGTCATTGCAGCGGCTGAAGCCGGGAATGAGCGCTGTAAGCTGGCGCTTGAAATCGAAAGCTATCGGTTGAAAAAATATATTGGCTCCTACTGTGCCGCGCTTGGTCGCCTCGACGCCGTGGTTTTCACTGCCGGAGTCGGTGAAATGGGCTGGTTGATCCGCGAAAAAGCCCTGGAAGACCTTGAGCATATCGGCATCAAGCTGGACAAGGAAAAGAACCGCAACACGATGACCCGTAAAAAAGAAACCATGATCACCACGGCCGACTCACCGGTCAAGGTATTCGTCATCCCGACTGATGAGGAACTGGTCTTCACTGAAGATGTCGTCGCGATCCTTGAGGAAACGTACACTGACCACATGAACTTTAAATACTCCTTTGCGGACAGTACGTTCCAGCGCGCATAGAACCCCTGAAAAGGGCCGGAAGCAGCAGCTGCCGGCCCTTTTTTTTGCGAGAACTTCAATCAATATCTTTGAGAACATCGACCAACAGCCTAACGGTAACAAAAATCACAAACCCCGCAACTCTTCCGGCAACAGTCCCGGCGTGAATCCCTGATAGCAAAGCGGACGTAAAAACCGATAGAGAGCTGAGCTACCGACCGAGGTTGACCGGCTATCGGTTGTTGCCGGATAGGGCCCACCATGAACCATCGCGGAACAGACCTCAACACCGGTCGGGAAACCGTTGAGAATCAACCGGCCAGTCTTGCGCTCCAACAGGTTGAAGAGTTGCCGGCAATCATTCTCTTCCTCCGGGATCGCGTGGACCGTTGCTGACAATTGCCCACGGAGTTCACCCGCAACTTGCAGCATTTGCTCAAATGAGGAGCACGCCACAACGATAGCAGACGGGCCAAAAACTTCCTCGGCAAGTTCCGGGTTGGCCAGGAAAGTTCCCCCTGTTGTCCGAAACAGAGCCGGACCGGCCAAACAGTTTTCCGGCTCGCGCTGTTTGAGGTCAACAACCGTTTCCACCCCCGTTGAAACCGCCACCTTGTGCACCCCGTGAAGATAATTTTGCTTAATCCCCAGGTGCAACATCGGTTCCGGCTGTTTTGCCAGCAGGCGAGCTTCAACCCGTTGCACAAAGGCATCCAGCATGCTGCTTTGCACCGCAAGCAACAGGCCCGGCTTGGTACAAAACTGACCGACACCGAGAACAACTGAATCGGCATAGTGCTCTGCTAACGCGCCGCTCCCGGAGGCAAGAGCTCCAGGCAGCAAGAAAACCGGGTTCACACTCCCCATTTCGGCAAAGACCGGGATCGGTTCCGGACGAGCCGCCGCCAGATCAAACAAGGCCCGACCCCCTGCCAGCGACCCGGTAAAAGCAACCGCCTTGATCAGTGGATGCTGTACCAGGGCAGTCCCCAGCTCATGACGACTCCCCTGCAGCAGAGAGAAAAC
>JADFVC010000424.1 GCA_015222355.1 Chloroflexota bacterium
CCCCCACCCTTCGCCTTCGCTCAGGAGCCGGTGGGGACAGTCCCGGTTTTGCTGGGGAGCGTGCTACGAACCTTTAAACTAGCGCCATTCGGGACATAATACTGTTTATTGTCCCTCCGGAAACTCCGGAATAATGCCGGCAAGGGGCAGATATGGATCGCCATTTCGGTATCTGTGCGCGTAGCGATTATCGAGAAGCGCCTCGATCTCAAGACCGATCTCTACACAGTTTTACAAATTCTGAGTCCGACTCTGTTCGAGAAAACATCGTTGAAACAAATACTTACTGGAGGTGCTTGCATGATGGAATGCATGGAAAATCATGACCAGTTGAATTTATTTGGTACTTTAACGGGATATTAGCACCGCAACACCAATTCCCGCTTCTCCAGCACCAGCATCCGGTCGCGCAGTTCCGCTGCCTTTTCAAAGTCGAGATCGGCAGCCGCTTCGAGCATTTGCTCTTTGAGTTCGGCGATCTGTTTCTTCAACTCATCCGGGTCGTCGTATGCGGCCAGGTCTTCCGCCACCAGCGGCAGTTCGACGTGATCCTTGGCAGAGATATCATCCAGGATTGAGCGCAGCGATTTTTTTATCGACTGTGGCGTGATGCCGTGCTCTTTGTTGTGGGCCAGCTGTTTGGCGCGACGGCGTTCGGTTTCGTCGAGGCAGGCCTGCATCGATTTAGTGATTTTATCGCCGTACATAATGACCCGACCGTTGACGTTGCGGGCGGCGCGGCCGCAGGTCTGAATCAGCGAGCGGGCCGAGCGCAGAAAGCCTTCTTTATCGGCGTCGAGGATTGTCACCAGCGAAACTTCGGGGATATCGAGACCTTCGCGCAGCAGGTTGATGCCGACCAGTACGTCGAACTCTCCCTCACGCAGGGCGCGGATGATCTGCACCCGCTCGAGGGTGTCGATGTCGGAATGCATGTAGTTGACGCGGATGCCGAGCTCCTTCAGGTAGCCGGTCAGGTCTTCAGCCATCCGTTTGGTCAGGGTGGTCACCAACACCCGCGCGCCGCTGTCGGTGGTGATACGGATCTCTTCGATCAGGTCGTCGACCTGATCGCCGGCCGGGCGCACTTCGATCGGCGGGTCGACCAGCCCGGTCGGACGGATCACCTGCTCAACAAAGACCCCGTCGGCTTTCTCCATCTCATAATCTGCGGGGGTGGCCGAGACATAGACGGTCTGCGGCTGGCGTTCTACAAACTCCTCGAACATCAGCGGTCGGTTATCGAGTGCGCTCGGCAGGCGGAAGCCGTAGTTGGTCAGGGTTTCTTTTCGCGAGCGGTCGCCGCGATACATGGCGCCTACCTGACTGACGCTGACATGGCTTTCGTCGATGAACATCAACGCATCGTCCGCCAGGTAGGAAAGCAGGGTTGCCGGCGGCTCGCCGGGCTGGCGTCCGTCGAGAAAGCGGGAATAGTTTTCGATCCCCTGGCAGTAGCCCATCTCCTCGATCATCTCGATATCGAACAGGGTGCGCTGCTCGATCCGCTGCGCCTCGAGCAGCATGTTTCGCTCTTTGAAATACTGGATGCGCTGCTGTAGTTCGTCCTGGATCTCCTTGATCGATCGCTCCAGGGTCGGCTTGGTGGCAACGTAGTGGCTGGCGGGGAAGATGGCGGTGCGGTCGAGACGATCGATGACCCGGCCGCGCAACGGATCGATCTCGCTGATGGCGTCAATTTCGTCGCCGAAAAATTCGATGCGCAGCGCGCGTTTTTCCTCGTAGGCCGGGAAGACCTCGACGCTGTCGCCGCGCACCCGGAAGGTGCCGCGGTGGAAGTCGATGTCGTTCCGTTCATACTGGATTTCGATCAGCTTGTGCAGGAACTTGTTGCGGTCCAGTTCCATCCCGGTTTGTAAATTCACCAGCATACCGTAGTAGGCCTCCGGTGAGCCGAGGCCGTAGATGCAGCTGACCGAGGCGACGATCAGCACGTCGCGACGTGACAGCAGGGAGCGGGTGGCGCTGTGGCGCAGCTTGTCGATCTCCTCGTTGATCGAGCTGTCCTTCTCGATGAAGGTGTCGGTCGAGGGGACGTAGGCCTCCGGCTGGTAGTAATCGTAGTAGCTGACGAAGTATTCGACGGCATTGTTGGGAAACAGCTCTCTGAACTCGCCGTAGAGCTGTGCCGCCAGGGTTTTGTTATGGGCCAGTACCAGGGTCGGCCGCTGCAACCGGGCGATCACGTTGGCCATGGTAAAGGTCTTCCCCGAGCCGGTGACGCCGAGCAGCACCTGGTGATGGTCGCCGCGCTCAATCCCCGCGACCAGTTCCTCGATCGCCTGCGGCTGGTCGCCGCGCGGCTGGTAGTCGGATATCAGTTCAAACTGGGCCATATAAGGTCTCAGGTCAGAGGGTGTCAGATGATTTGAGAATAGCTGGTCTCGGGAATGAAAAGCAATCCGCAGGTGGAGGGGAGAACTCAGCCGCCCGGCATGTCGGGAACCAGCAATGCCGGGTCGAGACGTTGTTCGAACCAGTTGATTCGCCAGTCAAGATGTGGGCCGGTGACCCGCCCGGTCGCCCCTACGGTGGCAATCCTTTGCCCTTGGGTGACCAATTGCCCTTCCTTGACCAGAATTTGTCGGAGATGGAGAAAGCTGGAAGACAGTCCGTGACCATGATCAATAATCAGCGTGGCACCGGAGAAGAACATCCCCTTGTGGGCCAGGGTCACGCGGCCTCCTGCGGGGGCTTTGACCGGGGTTCCGGTCGGCGCGGCAATATCGATGCCAAAATGTGGACGCCGGGGCTCACCGTTGAGAATCCGCCGGCTACCGTAAACTCCGCTGATCCGGCCGATAACCGGCCAGACGAAGCTGTCCGTGAAATAGGGCAGATCGCTGTCAAGCCGCCGGGCTCGGCGGGCCTGTTCCGCCTCACGGCCGATTCTTGTCAGATCTTCTGAGCTCGGTTCCATCATCCGCTTGCTGATGCCGTTGATCCTCTGGGTTCGGTATTTGCGTGATTCAATCTGCAGTTCTTTAAAACTGACCAGCCCGGAGGGGTCAATCAGGGTCAGAGTGTGGCTGGTTTCGGCATCCCGTCCGAAGCCGAGAATGAATTCCCCTTGCTCGCTGACCTTGAGCCGGCGTTGCTCGTAATAGATTTGCGTCCCCGGGGTAGCTTGCCCGTGCAACAAGCCGCCCTGGGTCAAGGTTCCGGCTATCCGGAGTTCGGCCTTTGCGACACCGACCAAGCCGAGAAGAATAATAAACAACAGAATTTTTTTCATGGGGAATTTATAGCGCAGAACCGACTTGTGAGACTAGACCCTGTCGATAAAAATCCCCTCAACAGCTGAGGGGATTTTTTGAATTAGTCATGACCCTGAATTTATTTAGCTCAATAATGGTCTGGCTGAAGAATTTTCAGGAGGGCACGGAGGCCTTGACCACTAATTGCCCCTTCTCAACATCAACCTGCAAAGTTCCTCCCTCGGCCACTTCCCCGCTGATCAGGGCACGCCCGATCCGGGTTTCCAGTTGATGCTGCAAAAATCGTTTCAGCGGCCGCGCACCATAGACCGGGTCGTAGGCGGTTTCGGCAATAAAATCAGCTGCGGCCGGCGACAATTCCAGACCCAGTCTGCGTTCGGCCAGTCGTTGTCGCAATTCCTCGATCAGCAGCAGAACAATCTGCCGGATATCCTCTCTGCTGAGTGGTTTGAAGATGATTATGTCGTCGACCCGGTTGAGAAA
>JADFVC010000425.1 GCA_015222355.1 Chloroflexota bacterium
GATGCAGGATCTGCTCGAACGCTGCCGCATCAACAAAATTGAAACGGAAGTCCTCGATCAACAACAGCTGCACGAATTTGAACCGAATGTTGTCGGGGTCGCTGCGACCTGGGTGCCCTCATCCGGAATCGTTGATTTCGAGCAAGTGGCAAAAAAACTGGCCGAACAGATCATTTCAGCGGGCGGTGAAATCCATACCAACTGTCTGGTAACGGAATTAAAAGAAACTACCGGAATCGAACTCAAAACCAGCTTGGGAAATTTTTCCGGCCAGTTTCTGGTCGGTTGTGCCGGACTGCATGCAGATCGTCTGGTGCGGATGATCGGACAGCAGCCAACGTTTAAAATCCTCCCCTTTCGCGGTGAATACTTTCAGCTCCCCGCGGAAAAAAGCCGGATTGTTACCCATCCGATCTATCCGATTCCCAATCCTGAACTCCCATTTCTGGGGATCCACCTGACCCCGATGATCGACGGCTCACTCACCGTCGGCCCGAACGCCACCCTCGCCATGTCCCGGGAAGGTTACAGCCGCTGGAAAATCAGCCCGCGCGATCTGGCAGAAATGCTCAGCTACTCCGGACTCTACAGACTGGTCATGAAATACCCGCTGCCGACGCTGCTGGAATTGAAAAATTCACTCTATCGACCCGGTTATCTGAAGCAGGTCAATCGCTACTGCCCGAAGATCACTCTCAGTGATCTGCTCCCCTACCCCGCAGGAGTTCGTGCTCAAGCAGTCAAGCCGGACGGCACAACCCTGGATGATTTCCTGTTTATCGAAAGTGAGCGAAGCCTGATTGTCGGAAATGCACCATCTCCGGCAGCAACCTCGGCCATGCCGATCGCCCGGCATATTTGTGAGCAGGTGGACAAACTCATAAATTAGCAAACTCAAATTGAAATTGACAAATTTTTTTATTTCCTGCATTCTGACAATGATATTCTGATCAGGAGGTCATTATGCCATTGTCAGTCAATAACAGCATTTCGGCTCTCAATGCCCTGGCGACCCGGCAGGGTGTTGCTGCCAACAACGTCGCTAACGTAGAATCAAAAGAGTTCAAAAAATCGACCGCGATCCTCAAGGAAGGCCCTACCGGGGCCGTCTCTGCAACTGTCCAGCCGGTCAACACCCCCGGCACCATGATCAATCATCCGAACGGATCGCTGGAAGAGCTATCCAATGTCGATCTGGGGCAAGAACTGGTCGGCATGATCCCGACTCAACGCGGCTATGAGGCCAACCTGAAAGCACTACAGGCCAATGGTGAGATGGAAGATTCTGTCATCGACCTGATTGGCTGAACCGAGCTGCCATAACCAAAAAAGCCGCTGTCCCTTATTGGGACAGCGGCTTTTTTATCTCAACTTTCTTCTGATTGATCCCTTAAGCGCTTGAATATTTCGCGGAACGCACGCCGGTCATTATGTTCGTGAACCGAGCGGACAAGTCGCGAAATCGCCTTGCGATCGATATCCGGACAAAGATTCAACATCTCGCTAAACGCATCATCGAAACTATTTTTATCACAAAGTCGATCACGCAGTTTTTCCAGACGGTGAAATTCTTTCTTTTCGCTACGCCCCACCTGATCGAGACTCTGCAACTGCCCAAGCAGGGCCTGTAATTCATCATCCCGCTTCCGCAAAGCCGCCGCTAAATGTTTGACCTGCCGTTTCTGCGAACTGCGCCCCTTGGTCGACCGCGCCAACTCAACCTCGCCCGCCAACTCAGCTGACAGGGTTAATTGGCGGAGCTGTTTCTCCGGCAAGGCAGTCAACTGACTCGCCATCTGTTCAATCTCTTTCGCCAGCTGCTTCTTTCGGGTTTTACTCAGCGGCTCAGCAAATTCCTGCTGTTCGTCCATGCGACCTCCATCGGTTCTCGGTGGCATGAAACTACCTTGGCAGCAGGATTCCGTCAACTTGCCGGAGCCGGATTATTTTCGCTCACGGTATTGTCGAAACCCTACCAGTCCGGCAATACCGCAGGACAGCAGAAGAAAGGTCGCAGGCTCAGGAACGGGCACCAAGGTATCAACCGTGATTGATTTGATGCGGTAGTCATCGTTTGCGTCGGTCACACCAAAATCAAACTGGCTCCCCGTTAGAGTGAGCTCAACATCTCCAGCAGAAATAGAACATTTTATCAGTGCATCAGCACCATCTACACGCAAGCGAAATTCGTCATTTTCTTCTGTTGTTCCAAAAAACACCTGCAACAATCGGACTTCATCGGAAAAAAAGAGGTGAAGCCATTCATCATAGCCACTTCCATCCAAGACCTTACTGTCGCTGTTGCCACTATACACTCCCAAACCGGTTCCCAGCTTGGAAACCATTTGAGATTGGTCATTTTCATCCGTGGCAAATACGCAAAGTTCCAGTCCCGATTCTCGAACGTTCACTTCCGAATAGAGTCCATCTTCGATACCTGCCGAAAAATCAAAAACTATCGGGACAGCCAAAACCTGGCCAGCATGAAAAAACAGACAAATGAGTCCCAACAGAACAACAGCGAAACGCTTCATAGTTCCCCCTCGAAGAAATGGTTGATATAAAATCCCGGATTTTCATTAAAATTCAAATAGTGGCCAGCATACAGCAATGCTTCTGACAAAATACTGAATGACCCTTTGGTAGCGACCGCTTTTTTGCTATGATTCGAGATTCAATAAACTCTGGAGAAAAAAATGGCTTATGGAATCACCCGCGAGCGGTCACTGGAACTGCTTAATCAACAGCTGACCAACCCGAATCTGATCAAACACTGCCTGGCCAGCGAAGCGGTGATGCGTGCCCTGGCCCGGCATTTCGGCGAAGACCAGGAGCTCTGGGGGCTGACCGGCCTGCTCCATGATCTGGATGTTGAACTGACTCTGGATGACCTTTCCCGGCATACCCATGAAACGGTGCGGATGCTACGCGAGGAAGGGGTTGCCGAGGAGATCCTCGAAGCAATTCGCATGCACAATGAAATGGCTCACGGCGATAAGCGTAGCGAGCGATTTCACCATGCTCTGGCTGCTGGAGAAACCATCACCGGTCTGATCATCGCCACGGCCCTGGTCTATCCGGACAAAAAACTGGCCAGCGTCAAACCGAAATCGGTGCGCAAACGCTACAAGGAAAAACTGTTCGCCGCCGGTGCCAACCGTGAAATCATCGCCGAGTGTGAACAGATCGGCATCCCGATCCCGGAATTCTGCGATCTCTGCCTGGCGGCCATGCAGGGGATATCGGACGACTTGGGACTCTGACCAAAGGGACGATTGTGAACAATAAAGAACTGACCCGTCTGCTACAATCACTGGCTGATGGCCAGATCAGTGTTGAAGATGGCGTCGAGCAATTAAAAAAGCTCCCTTTTGAAGATCTGGGGATTGCCCAGATTGACCACCATCGTGAACTGCGCCAAGGCGTTCCGGAAGTCATTCTCGGCGAAAGCAAAAGTCTGGAACAGCTCAAAACGATTCTGGCTGTCATGGCACGGCGCGGCGGCAATATCCTCGTGACCCGTTTGAACGGCGAAAAAGCCACCGCTCTCTGCAGCCAGTTTCCGGAGGCTGAATACGATGCCGATGCCCGCACCTTTTGCCTCATCCAGCAAAAGATTGACCGCGGTGGCCGCGGCAAGATTCTGATGATCTGTGCTGGAACCTCCGATATCCCGGTTGCCCGCGAAGCAGTGGTCACGGCACGGATGCTCGGCAACGAGGTCGATGAAATTATCGATGTCGGGGTTGCCGGTATTCACCGCCTGCTGGCTTACAATGAGCAATTACAACAAGCCGCGGTGATCATCGTCGTTGCCGGCATGGAAGGCGCCCTGCCTTCAGTGGTCGGTGGGCTGGTCGCTGTCCCGGTCATTGCCGTACCAACCTCGGTTGGCTACGGTGCCGCTTTCGGTGGCATCGCTGCCCTGCTCGGCATGCTCAACTCCTGCGCCAGTGGGGTCACGGTGGTGAATATCGACAACGGTTTCGGTGCCGCCTTTGCGGCGAACCGGATCAACCGCCTGGAGTCCTGATGCGAACCCTTTACCTCGACACCTTCTCCGGCATTTCCGGGGACATGTTCCTCGGCCTGCTGCTCGACCTCGGTTTGCCGCTGCAGCAACTGGAAAGCGAACTCGCCAAGCTACCGCTGGATGGCTACAAACTGCAGGTCAGTCGCGAACAACGGCATGGTATTGAGGGCTGCCGGGTCCAGGTTCGCTGCGACGAAACCCATCATCACCGTACCTGGAGCGGGATCGACCAGATGCTGGCGGAGAGTGATCTAGCGATCCCCGTCAGCGAGCCGGCACGGCGATTTTTTCGCCGTCTCGGTGAAGCCGAGGCCAAGGTCCACGGGATTGATATCGACAAGGTTCACTTTCACGAAGTCGGCGCGATCGATGCGATTGTCGACCTGACCGGCGCGGCCATCGGCCTGCATCTCCTCGGCATTGACCAGCTTGTCAGTGCCCCCCTGCCGCTATCCCGCGGCATGAGCCGCTGTGCCCACGGGGCCCTGCCGCTGCCGGCTCCGGCGGTACTGGAGCTGCTCCGGGGGATGCCGATTGTTGACAGCGGAAGTGACCGGGAGCTGGTCACTCCAACCGGGGCCACCATCGTCGCCGAACGGGCCGAAATCGGTCCCTTGCCGCAACTGACCATCGAGCGCACCGGTTACGGGGTCGGTGGCTGGCAACTGGAGGATCGACCCAA
>JADFVC010000426.1 GCA_015222355.1 Chloroflexota bacterium
ATCAGTAGCTTAATGATACAGTCCCGTTCCGGGGATTTTCTGGTCTGAAAGAGACTTTGCTCAATTTACATCTCAAAGGCGCTTTATGCAGGAGCACCTTTTTCCATCACGTTAGTTGCGCAACGGCCAGACGGGTGGGCAGATGAAAATCAGAGTTTTCTTTGGAATCCCTCAATTAAGAACAATACCCAAACCCATTGCCTGCAAGTGGACCATTTAGCGAGCATCCAAATAAAATACGGACAGCTAGCAAATCGCTAACTATCCGTATTTATTATGGTACCCGGGACGAGAATCGAACTCGTACAGGATTGCTCCCGAGGGATTTTAAGTCCCTTGCGTCTACCAGTTCCGCCACCCGGGCATGGTGCTCCATCTTAGTGAATCCTGATCAGCTGTCAACCGCTATCCACGTTTTAAACCGATATTAAATTTCTCGCCGAAAAAAATCGAGTGCGGGTTCCTGCTCAAGCAACTTATGCTTCACGCATAATTTGAAAAACAACTGTAACCCTTCGAGGTGTTTCGGGGTCAGCCGGTAATCTATACTGCGCCAGTAAGCGACAATCTTCTCCGGAGTTAAAAGAGATTTCTCTGCGGCCTCAACGGCAGCGGTTTCGGGCGCCCCCAGAACTCGATCCAGCGACAATTGCAGTTGAGAGGACAAATCCGAAAGCTCTGTCGAAAAGCGGGACAGAGAACTCCGACGAATCATCCAGAGTGCAAACACAAACGGCAAGCCGGTTCTCTGATACCAGATCTCCCCCAGGTCAAACACCTGGATTCCGTCCGGGAGGTTGTCGGCCAGGTGCAATGCACGATCACCAATAAGCAAAGCGGGTCTGCCCTGTCTAATCAGTTCCTCGACCGGCTGATTCGGAACTTCATCCGTAATTTTTCTCAAACCTTCAAATTCACGCAAAACAATACGCAACAGGTTCACAGAGGTTGCCGACTCACCGGTAATCGCAATTTTCTCCCCATCCAGGGCGGCAAGTTCGACCGGTGAAAACAGCAACACGCTGTGAACCTTACCAAGGGACGATATGGAATACCCCGGAAGCAACTGGTAATCTTGCCAATTGCGGGCGTATTCAAACGAGGAGGAAGGGCTGATATCCAGTTCACCCTGTTGCAGCAGACGATTCAGCTTCGATGGCACACCGGAAACCAGGGTCCCGGAAAAACCACTCTCTGCTAAATAACGGAAGTAGGGGACACAATTCAGATAAGGGATATGGCCAAGCGTCAGGCCGTGGTTAGAGCTCATAAAGCGATCCTGCCTCTGCTTTAAACGGACGACAGGCGGGGAAAACCCCGCCCGTCAGCTTCTTGGTTCGTAATTTTGGTAAATTGTCAGATCTTGGTTCGTTCAAGGAAATTTGTATCGAAATCGCCGTCGATAAATTCCTTTTTTGCCATCATCTTCTGATGGAAGGGTATGGTTGTTTTGATCCCTTCAATGATGTACTCATCAAGGGCACTGGCCATCCGCTTAATCGCCTGTTCACGGGTTTCCGCATGAACGATCAACTTGCCGATCATCGAGTCATAATGCGGCAGGACAGTGTATTGATCATACATGGCACTTTCCACCCGCACCCCCATACCACCAGGGGTATGATAACCGGTGATCTTGCCCGGGAAGGGGGTAAATTTTTCCGGATCCTCGGCGTTGATACGGCATTCGATGGCATGTCCGCTGATCTTGATATCTGACTGCTGGTAGCGCAGAGGCAACCCGGCCGCAGAATTGATCTGTTCCTTGATAATGTCGACACCGGTCACCATTTCGGTCACCGGGTGTTCAACCTGCACCCGGGTATTCATTTCCATAAAATAGAAACTGCCGTCTGTATCGAGAAGATACTCGACGGTTCCGACACTTGAATAATTAACGGCTTTGGCAGCAGCGACTGCACAGGCCCCCATTCGCTCACGCAGTTCAGGGGTCAACAGCGGACAAGGAGCTTCTTCGATCAGTTTCTGGTGACGACGTTGGATAGAACAATCACGTTCCCCTAAATGAATGACATTCCCATGCTTGTCACCGAGAACCTGAATTTCTACGTGGCGGGGTCGTTCACAGAACTTTTCGATATAGACATCTGCCTTGCCGAAACCAGCTTGAGCCTCAGTTCTGGCCGTGGCCAGAGCATTGGCGAGGGATGCCGGAGAATGTACGATCTTCATCCCCCGGCCACCACCACCGGCGGAAGCTTTGATAATCACCGGGTAACCGATACTTTCGGCAATCTTCTGTGCGGCTTCTGTCGTTTCAACACTTTCGTTGGCTCCGGGGAGAATCGGCACACCAGCTGCGGTCACGGTCTTACGGGCAGAGATTTTATCCCCCATCAAGCGCATACTTTCTGCAGAAGGACCAATAAAAGTGACCCCGCATTGTTCACAGATCTCGGCAAATTCAGCATTTTCCGAAAGGAATCCATACCCTGGATGAATTGCGTCAGCGTCAGCAACCTGAGCCGCACTGATGACCGCCTTCATATTGAGGTAGCTGTCGGCACTTGCCGCAGGGCCGATACAGATACTTTCATCGGCCAAACTGACGTGCAGCGCCTCCTGATCAACATCTGAGTGGATCGCCACCGTCTTGATCCCCATTTCTTTGCAAGCACGGATAATCCGCAGGGCAATCTCCCCACGATTGGCAATCAATATTTTATGAAACATCGTCTATGACTCCATGGCAAACTGGCCGAAGGGCAGTTGTGGTTCTTTTCTAACCAACGTAGAGACCGTGTTTAGAGCCGCTCGACAAGGAAAAGGGTCTCACCGTACTCTACCGGTGCAGCATCATCCTTGACAATTTCGACGATCTTGCATTTAAACTCAGCTTCAATTTCGTTAAACAGCTTCATAGCTTCAACAAGACAGAGGACCTGACCAACTTCAACAACATCACCGACGGCCACAAAGGGAGTCGCGTCAGGTGAGGGCTTGCGGTAGAAAGTTCCAACAATGGGTGAAGGGACAGCATCATATTTTTCATCAGCGACAGGTGCCGCGACAGGGATGGAAGCAGCGACCGGCGCAACTGCAGCTACGGGTGGAGCAACCAGGGCAGCCGGTGCAGCAACCTGAATAATCTCTTTTTCCTGACCACGTTTGATCAGAATTTTTTCGTCCGGGTTTTCCAGCCTGAACTCGGTGATGTCAGTTTCTGTCACCATCTTGATCAGACTTTTCAAGTCATTGATTTCCATTCTCTTCCTCCTGGGAAAGCTTTCTAAAAATTGACTGACAATGGCCGCACGGGACACTGGCAACGACATAGCAATTAACGTAAATTCTGAAATTCATACCTCTTTATAATCTTTTGAAATTCCGGTCAACAGCTCATAACCATCAGCTCTCACAACAACGGTGTCCTCAATCCTGACACCACCGGTCCCCGGGAGATAGATTCCCGGTTCAATTGTGATAACCATTCCCTCCAGAAGTTGCGTTTCTTCCCTTGGCGAAAGCGCCGGGCTCTCGTGTATTTCCAAACCGACACCATGCCCAAGGCCATGACCGAAATAATCACCGTAGCCATGAGAAATAACATAATCCCTGGCAACAGCATCCAGCTCACGAACCAGCATACCCGGTTGAATTGCCGCCAAAGCCAAATCGTGTGCTTCTAGCACGATATCGAAAATTTGTCGAAGATTTCCGTCAATTTTACCTAAGGCCAGGGTCACAGTCTCATCAGAATGATAACCGTCGACCCGGGTGCCGAAATCGATCGTTACCAACTCTCCCGTGGCCAGCAGCTTGTCGCTGGCGACACCGTGAGGCAGCGCACCACGCAAACCTGAAGCGACAATAAAATCGAAGGCATTGCATTCACCACCCAGGCGTTTCAGAGCAAATTCAAGCTCCAGGGCCAGTTGCCGTTCAGAAATACCGGGTCGAATCTGCGGCAGAATTTCTGTGAAAG
>JADFVC010000427.1 GCA_015222355.1 Chloroflexota bacterium
AAAAAAGAGACCGCCAACCGAAAGCAGAAACCAGCATCCCCCCGAAAAACGGGCCGCAGGAAATCCCCGCGTAGACGCTGGCAATGGCGATCCCCAGAGCCTTCCCCCGTTCGTTGGGGGGAAAGGTGGAAACGACAATCGCCATGGTTGTTGCCATGACCATGGCGCCACCCATGCCCTGCAAAAAACGCAGGGCAATGACCGCTTCGATCGACCAGGCCTGGGAAATCAATCCGCCGATTAAAGTGAAGACCAGAATCCCAAGCTGAAAAATCTTTCGCCGACCATGGATGTCGCCGAAACGTCCCATGGCCAGCAGAAAGATCGATGCCGAGAGCACATAGGTCGTCTCAACCAGCCCCAGCTGCATGGCACTGGCTGAGAATTCGCGCCCCATGTCGGGCAGCGCAATGCCGACCGCCGACATCATGAACGGCATCAGAAAATGCGCCATACAGACAGCAAACAGGATAGCGGAGCGGGAACTGGTAGTACT
The DNA here is from genome assembly GCA_015222355.1 of Chloroflexota bacterium. Taxonomy (GTDB): domain Bacteria; phylum Desulfobacterota; class Desulfuromonadia; order Desulfuromonadales; family Geopsychrobacteraceae; genus Malonomonas. The sequence goes on from JADFVC010000427.1 coordinate 497, forward strand.
CATATTACTTGCGCTTCTTACCCTTGCGCTCTTTCTTCTGCTGATTGGCCTTGAGCAGGTCACCCAAACTGCCGAACCCGGACGAAGTTGTCGCCGCTGCGTCGCTGTAGCTGGTTTCGCCGAGCTCCTCTTCCTGGCCGACTAATGCCAGAGAGATACGCCGCTCTTGCTGATCAATCTTTTCGATCACCACTTGCAACGACTGGCCGACTTTAACTACATCCTGCGGATGACGAATCCGCTGCCCCTGCCCGAGCTTGGAGATATGCAGCAGCCCGTCTACCCCCTCCTCCAAAGTGACGAAGGCGCCGAACTGAGCCAAGCGACTGACCTTGCCGTTGAGCTTGTTCCCAACCTTGTAAATCGCACCGACCTTATTCCAGGGATCGGCCAGGGTGTCGCGCAGACTGAAGGAGAACTTGTTGTTCTCCCAGTCAATCCGCTTGATGGCGACCTCCAATTCCTGCCCCACGCTGAGGACGTCATTGACATCCTCAATCCGGCCGTAGCTGATCTCGGAGATCGGCAGTAATCCTTCAAGTCCGCCGATATCGACAAAAGCGCCGAAGTCGCGAATATTGGTCACGCAACCCTTAACAACCATCCCCTCCTTCAGGGTGTCACGCAGGCCGGCGCGCAGCTGCTCCCGTTCTTCATCAAGAATGACCCGGTGGGAAACAACGATGTTGCGACCCCGCTCGGAAAACTGGGTAATTTTGAACGATAAGTTCTGGCCGATCAGATCTGCCGGTTCGGCCTGACGCAGCCCGGTCTGCGAGTAGGGGCAGAAGGCCCGCACATTGCCGGGCAGTTTGACTTCAAAGCCACCCTTGATCTCCTTCTCGATCCGGCCATCAACCGGGATGCCGCTCTGGTAAGCGTCCTCCAACTGTTCGGTCCCGGAGCCACCCCCACCGACCTTGGTGGTAAAACGCAGCTCTCCGTTGGCCCTTGAGAGGAAATAAGCGGAAATCTTGTCCCCGACAGCGTATTGCGGCTCACCGTCAGCATTCAGCAATTCCGCCGTCGCCAGAACCCCTTCCCCTTTTTGCCCGACATCGAGAAAGCCCCACTCACTGCCAACCTGCAGGATCGTCGCCTCAATCTTCTTGCCCCTCTCCAGCTGCTGCCCGACATTCGTCAGGCTCGCCTCGAACATTTCGGCAAAACTCTCATCCTCTTCGTGCAACTCGTCATCATCAAAAAATTCGTCGCTCATGGCAGCTGTCCTTTGGTTTGGTTTTATTCGGAAAGATTAGAGACTAGCTGGTTTTTCGCTGCGAGTAAACCAGCCAATTGTCGTTGAGATTTTCAAAGCGACTGCTATCTTTAAAGGGAACGATCCGTCATCTCTTTAGGATGCATGATGAAACCAAAAACCTGGCTCGAAAGTCTCAACTGCGCCATCGAGGGGATTCTTTGGGCGGTAAAAAGTGAACGCCATCTGCGCTATCACTTTTCTGCCGCACTGGCGGTTTTGCTGCTGGCGCTGTTTTTCAAAGTAACTGCGCTGGAATTTTTCCTGCTGGTACTGGCCGCAGTGCTGGTGATTTTTGCCGAACTGATGAATACCGCCATCGAAACACTGGTCGACCTGGTGACCGAGGAGTATCACGAACTGGCCAAACGAGCCAAGGATATCGCCGCCGGAGCCGTGCTGGTGACCAGTGTCGGGGCAGTGACACTCGGCTACCTGGTTCTATCGGGGCACATTTTTTCGCTCCTTGACAGTGAACCGACACTGATCCGCGAACCGCAAGGAACGCTGCCGGTCGGCGCCTTGCTGCTGGTGGTGATCCTGGTGGTGCTGCTCAAAGCACGTTACAATAAGGGCGCACCATTGCATGGCGGCACGCCGAGCGGTCACGCAGCGATCGCCTTTTCCATCGCAGTCTCAACGGTGTTCTCCGGCAGTGGTTTTTTGATATCCCTGTTGGTGATGCTGTTGGCCACACTGGTCAGCCAAAGCCGTTTGCTGATGAAAATTCACACTCCGCGGGAGGTTCTTCTCGGCGCCACTCTCGGGACGGTGGTAACCCTGCTGGTCTTTCTTTTCTTTCACTGATGCCATCTCATGACTTTTTGCGAGACCATCTTAACTGAAAAGTTTACAGAGGCGGGGTCGACAGATCCTGTGCTGTTCTGGTCAACATGGTCGGACTCTCCACTGTGGGAGCAATATCTGCAAGTTTCAATTCACCAAGGGGGAGTTCCTGTTGCAATCCGGCCAGGCTGAAGCGACTGGCGGCGTTCCAGAGCATCCAGCCATGACTTCCGGAGGCATCACTGGCATTGATCTGGGCATGCACCTCATCCGCCGTAAAACTCCGCCGGTCAAACGCATAATCCCTAAATGACTGCAACCAGGGACGGAAACGGATGGCCGATAGACCGCTGAGCTGCTGGGCTCTCTGTAAGGAATGGGCGATTACTTCGTAAGGGTGGCTCACGGGATTGCTGTACGCGGGGATACCGTTGGGAAATCCGGAGGGATAAAGCATCGGCGAAAGGTAATCGACCCGGTCTCCCAGATCAACCAGCCGCTGCCCGATCTTGCCGTCGCGATGTTTCCAACAGATATAACCGAAAATGTTGGCGGAGGTAAAAACCGGGTAGGGAGCCAGCCGTTCCTTGGCTTTGCCGAGAAAACTGTTAATCGCGGCAACGCGGCTCTCATCGTTGGATTCCTGAGAAAAGCGCAAATCCGAGTTTGCCGGGAAACGGATATAGTCGAACTGGACTTCATCAAAACCAAGTTGCGCCGCCTCTTCAGCCACGGCCAGATTATATTCCTGCACCTGCGGATTGAAGGGATCGCTCCAACTGAGCTTTTCCCGATCCTCCCAGATTTCTCCATCCTCAGTATGCACAGCATACTCCGGTCGTTTTTTTGCGAGCAGATCGTCTTTAAAGACCACCATCCGGGCAATCGTATAGATCCCCCGGGCCTTTAACTCGGTCAGAAACTCCGGCAGATCTTTCAACGGGCGCACCCGTTGGGCACCGATCTGCCTGGCAAGCGAAATCTTACTGCGGTAAGCGATATGGCCGCGGGAGGATTTAATATCGATGACCAGCGCGTTCATTTGCATCGTCGCCAGCAGGTCACGAAGCTGTTGCCGCTTGCGGCGGCTGTCGGCACCCCAGAATGAAAGATAAAGCGCCTTGGGGACAAATGGCTCCAGTGTCAGATGCAGTGGGGCTGCTGTAGAAACCTTCAGGGAACGATAGCCGGGGACACGAACGATGAGTTGCTCGGCATCGGTCTGCAACTGAAAATTTCCCTCTTGATCACTGAAGACTCGGCTATCGAGCGTACAAACTTCCACATTGACAAGCGGATCACCGGTCACCGCGTCACGTACCGACCCGCTAAGTTCGATTGCCGCAGCCGGCACAGCGGTAGCAATCAACAACAGCGCAACCAGCAACTTCAGGTAACGTCCAATCTCCATAGGCTTCTCCAGGAAAAAACAAGAGACATCGGCCCAGCCCTGACACAGGACATTGAATAAACAGAACAGTGCTTCAGCTTGGGATCAAAGAAAAGTCAATCTCCTCTGCTTATCGACAAAATAGAAATTTTTATTAATATTATTTCATTTTGAGCAAAAAAGCCAGTCTGTCTGGAGAAAAATTTCAGAACGGCAAGTTCCTGTTCGGCGCCGAGGTCGTCTGTGCATCGATCTGGTTTTTCAGCCTCAGCCTCGGGACTGGATTTCTCGCCCCGCGGTCCCATAAACCAATCGCTTGGCGTACCCTCGATGTTTTTGTCACTCTGAACATGTGGGGGATCGCCCTGTCGCTGCCCCGGCCTGAGTTTCAACATTTTTTCTGCATAGAGCGGTCTGATTTTAATAGCAAATTCACCCCTTACTTTTGCAGCAGTTATGTTAGAGTTCAAGATTTGGAAGAGTCTCCCTCCAGCACGCTGCTGAAGGATTTTTTCGCCTCTGTAAAGGGACTTATTTCTCTACAAAGTAAAGAGATAGCGCAATGTATAAAATTGTAGCTCATCCGGGAAGCGCACATAAAGACGACTTCCTCTCCGTGTGCGTCCTGCTCTCGGCCCTTGGCCACGCTGACGTTTTCCGCCGCGAGGCAACCGGCGAAGATCTTGCCGACCCGCAGACTTATGTTGTCGATGTCGGGATGGAATACGACCCGCAGCGGCACAATTTCGACCATCACCAGGACCCGAGCCTCCCCTGCGCCTTCCACCTGGTGATGAAACATCTCGGCCACCACGACACCGCTATGCTGATGTTCGAGTGGTACGGCCACATGAGCATGATGGACGTCAGCGGGCCACACAGAACTGCCGAGCATCTGGGGATCGACACCAGTGTCCTTTTCGCCGCCTCTTCCCCGATCGACGGTTACATTCTGGCGCGCTTTTCTGCGCTCACCTGCCTCGACCGACAGGACATGCTCTATGAGCTGATGAAAGAACTCGGCCAGAATTTGATTGCGATGATGGAGCAAAAGATGGAGCGGCTTGCACGGCTCAAGGAGGAAGCCGGGATCGTTAAGGTGAAACACCTCAAAGCGATTATCAGCACCATCGCCGACAACCCGAAACTCGCGATGGATCGCTACCTGAAATTCCTCAACGACGACCGTGTCGTGATGAGCATCACCCCCTCGGTGCGCGGGGCTGGCTGGGAGATGTTGCGGCTGGGTGACAACAAAATGGTCGATTTCCGGGCGCTTGCAGGCAGCCCCGACGTCCGCTTTATCCATGCCAACGGCTTTGTCGCCAAAACCTGTTCACTCATTCCGCAGGAAGCGGTGATTGAACTGGCGGCCCGGGCAATTTCAGAGGTTGTCGCAGAACCCACCAAGAATATTTGAAAGACAGGATTAGCCGCACGGGGCACGGTAATTTGCGAATCCATCATTTTTGAGCGCGCCATCATCCATTGATCAGTTAAATCCTTGACAGAAAACAACTTCCGACTAAACTATACGCATATTATGCGCATGGAGATATTTATGGGAAAAACTGCTCGAAAACAGCCGGCAAATTTAACTATCCGGGGAGATTTATTGCGCCGGGCAAAAGCTCGCAACATCAATCTGTCACAAACCCTGGAAGAACGGTTGGAAGGTATTCTTAAAGCCCAAGACCGTGAAACGTGGCTTAAAGAGAACCAAGAGGCAATCAACGCAGCAAATGTGTATATCGAAAAACGCGGCCTTTGGAGCGATGGGTTGAGGCAATTTTAATGGCCAAATTCGACATCTATAAATGCTCAACCGAGGGGGTCGACTACCTGTTGGACCTGCAAGACGAAATGCTGGAAAACCTTTCGACACGAGTTGTTGCACCCCTTGTTTCGACGGTGAATATTGGTCGGCAAATACAGACCCTGAATCCCCGTATGCGGATTGCCGGTCAGGAATATTTACTCACAGTCCACCTCCTCGCCGCCGTTCCTGCTTCGGCCTTAAAAGAATGTGTCAGCTCTGCAGCATCGCAACGAGATGAAATCATTGCTGCCATTGATCTTTTATTTACCGGCATTTAGAAGCCGGATGGGGACTTAAATGAACTCTGTTGCTTCGGCAAGCACCCACCCTTTTGACAAACTCACCCCCGACTTCATCATGGATGCTGTCGAGTCACGGGGCTATCGCTGCGACTGTCGAATGCTGGTTCTCAACAGCTATGAAAATCGCGTTTATCGGGTGGGGATCGAAAACGACGACCCGCTGATCGCCAAATTTTATCGTCCGAAGCGTTGGACGGATGCTCAGATTCTGGAAGAACATGACTTCACCTGGGATCTGGCGGCCCATGAACTTCCCGTCGTCGCACCCTTGAAGAGCACGACCGGGGAAACCCTGCACAAGTATCAGGGCTTTCGTTTCAGCCTGTCGCCGCGCAAAGGCGGACATTCTCCAGAACTGGATAATCTTGAGCACCTGCTGATCATCGGCCGCCTGCTCGGCCGTATCCATCGGATCGGTGCCGGTCGCCCCTTTAACGAACGGCCGAAGCTTGACAGCCGGAGTTTCGGCCACGAGTGTGCGACCTATATCGCCGAAAATTTTATTCCGGAAGAATATCTCGAATCCTATCAAACGCTGACCCGTGATCTGCTGCAACAGATCGATGAGCGCTTTGCCCGGCTCGAATCAGTTCCAAACATCCGCGTCCACGGTGATTGTCATAACGGTAATATGCTCTGGCGAGATGGGGCTCCTCATTTTGTCGACTTTGATGATGCCCGCATGGCCCCGGCAATTCAGGATCTGTGGATGCTGCTTTCCGGGCCGGAAGATCAACAACGCCGCCAGATCGATAAAATCCTGACCGGATATTGCCAGTTTTATGATTTCAACCCCGCTGAACTGCAGTTGATTGAACCGTTGCGGACATTACGCATGATTCACTACAGTGCCTGGCTGGCCAAACGCTGGGATGATCCCGCTTTTCCGAGAACCTTCCCCTGGTTCAACAGTGTGCAGTACTGGGGCGAACACATCCTTGAACTGCGCGAGCAACTGGCAGCGTTGCAGGAACCTCCATTACAACTGTAGGCAAGAAAAGTAATCAACGGCTCATTCGGGAATCTGTCGGCCTCCATCCGTTATCGCTGCATTTTTTCGGGAAATCCATCGGGCCGACGAGTTGGGTTCGGGGATGCGGAGCATGCTGAAATACGGTAAAGCCTATGGTGGTGAAGACCCCGAGATGGTTGAGGGAGATGTTTTTCGCATCATCGTCAAGTATCCCGATTCCGCTATATATGAAGAGGATTCTGTCGTTACCGGACAAGTCGAGGCACGGCTAGAGTCACGATTGGCCGCTAG
>JADFVC010000428.1 GCA_015222355.1 Chloroflexota bacterium
AAAAAACTCAGGGATGGAACCGAAATCGGTCTGGAGATCGTGTTTGACGCTCCGGAAGCGCGGGTCGTCGAGTGTGTCGCAGCGGTTGTGCGAACCTTTGAAATAGCCCATGGGGGGATGGAGGTGGCATTGAGATTTGTTGATCTTGAAGAGGAAGACGAGGATACCATCGTCGCTTACTGTCTGGCTGAACAGCGCAAGCAGTTGCGTTTGAAGGGCAAGGTGTTGGGAGCCGGTGAGGGCGACAGTTAGCTGGCGTCCGTCCGAACATAGGGTTCGCGGTGGCGTCGTGATGGTAAGAGGGCGCAGCAAGCGGCGCCCCTACGAAATGGTTATAATCCGGGCGGACACACAGGTCCGCCCCTACCGGGGCAGAATAAAATACTGTCCCCGCCTAAATTGAAAAAGCCTGCAACCGAATCCGGTTACAGGCTTTTTTTGTTGTTCGGCTAACGGACATCAGGTGCCGAAAGCGAGTTCGCGGGTCGGCATATAGCCATAATCGATGCTCGTGGGGTAGCTTGGCGGCCGCCAGGTTTCGGTGCGGTTACGACCGTTTTCCTTGGCCTGGTAAAGTGCCCGGTCAGCTTCTTCAACCAGGTGTGTCGGGTGTGTCGAGCCCTTTTGATCGGCACAGCTGACGCCGATACTGACGGTCAGTGGCTGTTGCTTAAGGTGTAGCCGACGTGAGACCAAGGCCACCTGTTTGTGAATTCTGTTCGCCAAAACTTCGGCTGATTTCGCATCAGTGTCTGGAAGAATAACCACAAATTCCTCGCCGCCGTAACGACAACAGATGTCGGCCTCGCGGGCTGAGTTGCGAATTGCCTCGGCGACATGTTTGAGAACCTTATCACCGGCCTGATGCCCGTAGCAGTCGTTGAATCCTTTAAAATGGTCAAGGTCGATCATCAGTAATGAATAGGGAGAACCGGAGCGCTGGGTGCGGGCCGCGGCCTGCTTGATGCTCATGTCGAAGGTGGTTCGGTTGCCGAGTTCGGTTAAGGGATCTGTTAACGCCATTTTTTGCAGTTGCTCTTTGCTCTGGCGCAGGTCAAGCAGCCGCTGCCAGCGCCTCAGGTGACCCTGCAGGCGTGCGCTCAACTCATTCAGATCGGTTGAGAGTTTGAGGGAGTCGCTGGCGCCGAGGGTGAACCCGTTGAGCAGGCTTTCCTGATTGTCGGCAAACGCAATCACCGGGAGATCGTGCCATTGCTCATAACCGCTCAATTTACCGACCCATCCGGCCTTATTCTCTTCGTTATCCAATGCCCAGCAGACAATATCCGCAGGGCCGTTTTTCAGGTGTTGAAACAGGGCAGTCGGTGTTTGCAGTGGCTTAACCCGGTCAAATAGCTGCGTGGTCGTCAGCAGCTGGACCAGTTGGAGTTTTTTCCTCTGGTCTGTCCCCAGAACCAGGGCCGTGGCATTCATCATTTATCGATATCCTTTCCTTCTGCGGATATTCTTCAAAGTTGTTCTAGAGTTACGTTTCGGTGTCTATAGTGAAAATCTTTAATTTTTATTCATCTGTAGCGATTATTGTGCCAACGAAATAATATCAATCATATTAGTTGGTTAAGTGTTTGTGATGATTTTTTGACAGGTTTTTGGCTGGATTAACGGAAAACTTTTCGAGTGAGACAAGTTTTTGACTCACTTGTTTTTATCTTTCTGTTGTTGCCGGTGTTTTTTTGTCGTCCAGGGCTAAATTTGCGCTGACACAGGGTCGATAGGCTGTCTATGACTATAGTTAATCCGACAGTGCCACCGACCCCGATCATCCAGACGACAGCCAACCCTGTGGCCACGAGTGAGGAACGGCAGGTTGATTTGCGGCTTGAGCAGATTGTGCGCGCCACGGTTGTGGAAGGGGGGCTTGATCGGGCTTTGCTGGAAATGAGTCATCGATATTTCCGGGCGCAGAGTGATATCGAGTTGCAGGTCGGACAGAAGCTGACCCTGCAGGTATTGCAGACCCATCCGAGTTTGGAGTTCCGAGTTCTTAATGATCCTTTTTTTGATCGCCTCAGCCAGCTTTTGCCGCTATTGACCCGTCCCTACGATTGGGCACAGTTGCTCGGTCAGTTACAACAGCAGCCACCGGCGAGCGGTTTGCCTCAGGCCACTGCGCAGGTTTACCAGCAATTGCAACAATTGTTGCAGTCGGGTCAAGCCTTGCCGGCAGGGATCGAGCCCGCGCTTTCCAGATTGCCGGGCCAGCTTCAACAACTGCTGGAATCCTTTGTCGGTGAGCGAGTCAGTGCTGATGCCCCGGTGGTGATGCGGCAAAACGGGCGAGGATACCTGACACCACTCATGAGGAACGAGCTGCTTGCCGAATTTCCGCAACTCTTGCGAGGTTTGCAGCAGCAATTCAAGCTGCTTCCGCAATCTCCCGAACCGTCGCTTCCGCAAAATTGGCTGGTGGAAACCCGTAATCTGCTCACGGCTCTGCAACAAAACCTGCCACAGAGCCCACTAC
>JADFVC010000429.1 GCA_015222355.1 Chloroflexota bacterium
GGCAATCCCACCGGTGATGAGCGCCAAAATAAAGAACGGCAGATTCGGCAGTCCGGGAATGACCGCGAATACCAGCAGAATTCCGGAGACCACCCCAATGGCCCGCGGATGGACGGAAAACTGACGCTTCATTTCTGTCCCGAAATCAGCATCTCCAGCCGTCCGGGTAACCATGATCCCGGCACCAGTCGAGATAATCAGGGCCGGGATCTGCCCGACCAAACCATCACCAACAGTCAATATGGTGTAGTTGGCCGCGGCTTCTGCCATCGGCATCCCCTTCTGCATCACCCCGATGACAAAACCGGCACCGATGTTGATCAGGGTGATGATGATTCCGGCGATGGCATCCCCCTTGACGAACTTGCTGGCACCATCCATAGCTCCGTAGAAATCTGATTCGGAAGCGATCTCTTTGCGTCGTGAGCGGGCCTCATCGTCACTGATCAAGCCAGCATTCAGATCGGCATCAATGGCCATCTGCTTGCCCGGCATGGCATCCAGAGTGAAGCGGGCAGCAACTTCCGCCACCCGGCCGGCACCCTTGGTGATAACCATGAAATTAATGAGCACCAGAATGGTGAAAATGACGATCCCAACCACGTAGTTCCCGCCAACGACAAACTGACCAAAGGACTGAATGACACTTCCAGCTGCGGACGGACCTTCGTCACCGTGCAGCAGGATCAAGCGCGTCGAGGCGACATTAAGTGACAGGCGGAACAGGGTGGTGATCAACAGCACACTGGGGAAAATGGCAAAGTCGAGGGCTCGCGAGGTGTAAAGGGAAATGATCAGAATCAGCAGGCCGATAGTGATGTTCAGTGACAGAAAAACATCCAGCAGCATCGGCGGGACCGGAAGAATCATCAACATCAGGATCAGCACCAGCCCGCAAGCGACCAACACATCACTGCGCAGCAACATTTCCCGCCAGCGATTCTCCATAATTCCTTCTAAAGTGACCATATAAACTCCTGGAGCCTGAATTATGACGGGACCCCTGTCAAGCTTTTGGCTTGTCCAGAACCCCATCAAAAACTCAAATTATCCTTTTATTTCAAAAGCTTAATTCCTCTTTAAGCCGTATACATAGGCCAGAATCTCGGCCACAGCCTTGAACATTTCTTCGGGAACCTGCTCTCCGACCTCTTGCTTGTACAAAGCCCGTGCCACCGGCTTGTTTTCAACAAGCGGCACATGATTTTCGCGAGCAATTTCCCGAATCCGGAAAGCCAGATGGTCGGCACCCTTGGCAACAATGGTCGGTGCATCCATCGTCTCCCGATCGTAAGTAATGGCAATGGAGAGATGAGTCGGGTTGGTAATAACGACGTCCGCTTTAGGCACTTCAGCCATCATCCGCTTACGCGCCATCTGCTGCTGCACCGACCGCACCCGCGCCTTGAGCTGCGGATCTCCTTCGGTTTCCTTGAATTCTTCTTTGACCTCCTGCTTGGTCATCTTCATCTTCTGCTCCATTTCATATTTACTGAAGGCAAAATCGATGATCGCAAGAATAATCAAAATACCGCTGGTTTTTGCCATAACCAGGAATGCTGTCCGGCCCAGAAAAAGCAAAGTTTGGTTGAGATCAAGACGAACCAGGGTCAGAGCCGTCGCGAATTCATTACTGACGGTTTTATAAGCGACAAAACCGATCAGCGACACCTTGGCCAACGATTTGATCAATTCAACAGCTGAACGCTTGGAGACAAATTTGGCCATCCCCTTGATCGGGTTGAATTTATTGAGATCAGGCTGAAAGGGCTTGAGAGTAAAGAGCGGGCCCACTTGAAGAAAGGATGAAAAAAAACCGACCAGCATGGTCAATAAAAAAACCGGCCAGAGCATGCCGGCAAGCACCACCACCAGCTCCCAGAAGAGGTTAACAACGGTCAGCGAAGTGACTTCAAAACGGCTCAACATCTGCAGAGAGGTTTTCATTATATTGAGCAGGTCAGCCCAGAAATAACGGGCATAAAAAACCCAGAGCAGCAGGGAAAAGGTCATTAATGCGGCGGTCGTCACCTCTTTACTCTGTGCGACCTGGCCTTTTTCACGAAAATCCTGGCGACGCTTTCCCGTCGCCTGTTCAGTTTTCTCCTGATCTGAGCCTTCAGCCATACGCTTCTCCCGGCGGCCTCAAAAGGGCTTTCAGCCCCTTCATGACAACCTCAAATCGGCCCGGTCAAGAAGCCTCAGATGGCAGAATTTTGGCTTCTTTTGAGCAGAAAAATTAGAGCAAACTGAAGAGTTGCAAAAAACGGTCCGCAAGTACGGAAAATTCTCTGCTGAGCATTGCAGAGAAGAGGCCAAGGGTCATTCCCATGACGATAAAGGAGACACCGATATTAATCGGGAAGGAGAGCATAAAGGCATTCAGTTGTGGAAACACTCGGGACAGAACACCGAGGGTCAGGTTAGACAATATCAGCAGGGCGAGAATGGGAGCAACCAGTTGAATACTCAGGACTAATGAATGATTGGCAACCTCCATCACCATGGGGATTGCACCGCCTGCCAAGTTGAGGGTTCCGGGCGGCAGCATTTCAAAGGAGGCCACAATTGCCGCAAAAAACAGGTGATGAACATCCAGGGCAAGAAACAACAGGATGGCAAAAACTCCCTGGAATTGGGAGATCAGAGCCACCTGTCGCTGAGTCGTCGGGTCAAAGACATTGGCGGCGGCAAAGCCCATCTGATAACCGATCAGAGACCCGGCAAATTCAGCGGCCATGAAGACCAATTGGGCCAAAAACCCGACCAACAAACCGAGAATTGTTTCCTGGGCAAGTAGCAGTGCCAGTTCAATGATTGAAAAACTCTGTTCGGGAATAAACCCTTGTACCGTCGGGTAAATCAGCAGCGAGAAAAGGACTGCGATACCGACCCGCATTTGCGGAGGAAGTTGACCGCCGCTGAAGACCGGAATCGCAGCCATCATGGAACCGACCCGGGCTAAGCAGAGCAAAAAACCTTGAATGAGTGGCAGGGAAAACTGGGGGAGTTCCATCACCTGTCTCCAGGGAATTATGGCCTGACATGAGGCAACTGATCGAAAATCATGATCAGAAAAGCAGTGACTTTTCTCAACATCCAGGGAGCAAAAATCAACAGGGTGACGAAAACACCGACGATTTTCGGGATAAAGGTCATGGTTTGTTCATTAATCTGGGTTGCGGCTTGAAAAATACTGATCACCAAACCGATCACCAGTGCAGCAATCAACATGGGTGCCGCAACAGACAATGCCGTTTCGACGGCTTGACGGCCAATGTTTACGACGAATTCCGGGCTCATAATCCATTCCTATCCAAAACTTTGCACGAGAGAACCGATGACCAGTGACCAGCCATCGACCAGCACAAAAAGCAGGATTTTGAACGGCAGGGAAATGATAATCGGCGGCAGCATCATCATCCCCATTGACATCAGCACCGACGCCACGATCATATCAACGACCAGAAAGGGCATAAACAGCAGAAACCCCATCTGAAAGGCCCGCTTCAACTCTGAAAGCATGAAGGCCGGAATCAGGGTCAACATGGAGATATCATCCCGATTTTCCGGTTGCGGTGACTTGGAGATATCAACCAGCAGTTGCAGGTCTTTTTCTCCAACCTGGGCGAACATGAAATCCCGCATCGGCACCAGCGCCTGTTCCAGCGCCTGTTCCTGGTTGATTTTTTTATCCAGATAAGGTTGCAGGGCATTGTCGTTGATCCGCTCGAAAACCGGTGCCATAACGAAAAATGTCAGGAACAGCGCCAACCCGATGACAATCTGGTTCGAGGGCGCCTGCTGGGTACCCATCGCCTGGCGGACAAAAGACAGGACTATCACGATACGGGTAAAACCGGTGGTCATCAACAGGATTGCCGGAGCCACCGAAAGAATGGTCAGAACAATCAGAATCTGCAGGGCCGTGGAAACCTCTCCCGGTTCGGTCGCTTCACCGATACCGACAGTAATCGTCGGCAATCCCTGGGCCAAAGCGGTTAACGGCAATGCCAGCAAAAAAAGCAGGAAAAGAGTTTTCAGCTTCATCAGGCATCCTCTCCCAATTCTTCCTGCAAAGCCGCAGAGAACTCCTTTTTCGGCGACAGTTTACTGAGACATTCGATCCGCTCGGGACTTAAACCAAGCAACATATCCTCACCGCGGACTGACACCAGGCAGAGAAATTTCTTGCCGCCCAGAGACTTGGTTTCGAGGATTTTGATCGATCCGTCACGCGGCTTGGGAAGGAACCCGAACCCTTTACGGCTGGCGGCGTAAAAGAGCAGCAGCAGGCCGATGATAACGGCCAACGCACCAATCATCTTCAGTGCCGGAGTCAATAAACCGGTATCCCCAACCATGTTCTCGGCGAACGCCAATGACGGCACCGACCACAGGACTATGCTGAGCAGTTGACTTCTCATCCGAGATTTTCAATCCGCTCTGAAGGGCTGACCACATCGGTCAAACGCAGGCCGAACTTATCATTGACCACCACCGCCTCACCACGGGCGATCAAGCGTGAATTGACATAA
>JADFVC010000430.1 GCA_015222355.1 Chloroflexota bacterium
AAACGCGATTTCGATTACCTGGTGCGCCTGTTCGAGGGGATCGTCTCCCGCAAAGACCAGATCAAGGCCCCGGCACAGCTCTATCAGGAATCAAACCTGGCGATCCGCTCAATCCGTGACTATTTCAACACGGACATGGACGAAGTGCTGATCGATGATACAAAAATCTACCAGGATGCCAAAGACTTTTTTGCCCTGGTGATGCCGGAACATGTCAACTTGGTCAAACAGCATCGCGAACGCCGTCCGATCTTCTCACGCTACCAGATTGAAGAGCAGATTGACGCCTTGTCCAAGAATCAAATAGCGCTTCCATCCGGCGGATCGATCGTCATCGATCAAACCGAAGCGCTGGTCGCCATCGATGTCAACTCAGGAAAGATGTCGAGTGAAAGCGGCATTGAAGCGACTGCGGCCAAAACCAACCTTGAAGCGGCAGCAGAAATCGGTCGACAGTTGCGACTCAGAGATCTTGGCGGCCTGATCGTGATCGACTTTATCGACATGCGGGACCGAAAACACATCCGTGAAGTTGAACATGAATTGCGCAAAGCTCTCAAGGATGACAAAGCCAAGGTGTCTGTCGGCCGCATTAGCCAATTCGGCCTGATGGAAATGAGCCGTCAACGTCTCAAACCGACTTTGAGTGTCGGTGCCTACCTTGAATGCCCTCACTGCCAGGGCAAAGGGCGGATTAAAAGTGCCGAGGCACAGGCCATTGCTTTCCTGCGTCAGGCTCATGCAGCGGCCTCGAAAGGGCATATCGGCCATATTGAAGCCAGTGTTCCCCTGAATGTTGCCAACTATCTGTTGAACCAGAAACGCTCGGCCCTGAGTGAACTGGAGCAGCAACTGAATTTACAGGTGACGGTTATCGGGCACAGTGATTTTACTCCCGACCAGCTTGAACTGGAAACACACAAACGGGAGAAACCAACCGACAACGATCGGGAGATCCTCCCCGTTTCCCATGCCAACCAGATTGAGAGCGCCCTGGCCGCACAACAGGAAGCAGACAGTCTGCAGACGGATGAACAAGAGAAAAAAGACGAGGTCGGCTCCGATCAGGTCAAGGGAGAAGAGAACGCGGAGAAGACAACCCGGAAAAAACGCCGCAGACGGCGGCGAAAACCCCCAAGCACCAGCAACGAAAATGCTGAGAATATTCAGGGCGACGCACAAGATAACGCCGAAGCGACCCCGACCTCTGCGGCAGGAACCGAAGAGCTGCCGACAATCACAGAAAAAACGGTCGCAGTGACAGAACTTCCGACTGAAAAAACGCCGAAGCCACGCCGACCGCGCCGCAGTAAAAGCAAAAAACCGGTTGAAGATTCAGTGGCATCAACGGATAGCGATACCCCTGAAGACACCCGGGCCGAAATGGCGGAGACAGAGCAACCACCAGCAATCGAAGAGAAACCGAAACGTCGCACTCGACGGACAACGAAGAAAACCGCGGAAGATACTCCGGCTGCAGAACCGGTAGCGGAAACACCGACAGCCGAAGAGAAGCCGAAACGTCGCACTCGGCGGACAACTAAAAAAACCGAACCCACACCTGATCCACAGTGAGAGCAGGACCGTTCCCAATAAAAAACCGGCCCGGTCGGATCACCATGATTCGACCGGGCTGACGGGTCAGGAGTTTACCCTTGCAATTCCTGACTGATTTCCTCTAACTCACCCAGTGTTTGCTTCAGCCGGATCTCCCGGCCCGCAGTCTCCCGCGAATGGGATTCACTCCGTTCCAGCGCTACCTCCATGGCAGTTCGCGTTGCCTCAATGGTTTTTTCCAGCTGTTCCTGCAACTTGGAACCGAACTGTCGAAAACTTTCATCGAGGCTTCGCCGTACCGTCCAGTTGATCTGCTCAACATTCTGATTTATCAGCTTACGACACTCTTCACGCAACCGTTCGACAGTTTTGCGTCGACGATATTTCTGGGTAAAAATTTTCCGTGAAAGCCGTTGGCCCAGTGGATCCATATCAGAAACAAAAAGATCACTACTCCAGGAGGGGGCGGTAAAGCTGGTGTAGGATGAGTCGGCGGCAGGAGCATGATAGGGAATCTCAAACAATTCTGCGGCAGTTTGCCGCACCTGCTCAATCAAAGCGTTGCTCCGTTTTTGATTGAGAATCAATAGATCGGTTGCCACATGACGAACGACATCTGAAAGAGTCCGCATCGCCGGAGTGAAAAACGGAGCAATCTCCTCAGCCAGAATCCGGCGCACCAGGCGTTCCATCTCTTCCGGATCCCGAATTGAGCTCAGGGAGTTTTCGACCTGCACGGTTATCTGCTTTTTTGCCCTTTTTCGAAGCTTTTCAATTTCTTCACTCAACCGGGCAATCGCCCGCTTTAAATCTCCGGCCAGCACATCTTGAACAGCCTGCCTCTCCCGTTCCACTACCGGCAACGACTGACGGAACTGTGCTATACGCTCTTCCAGCTGAGCTATCGGCAGTTTCAGCGCACTCAAGGATAGCTGCAACTGCATGATCGCCTCATTTACCAGATCGCCACAACGCCGCCGCAAAGCCAAATGCAAGATCTGCTGTTTTTCTCGAGCGAAAAAATCAACCAGATTCTCTTCCACCTGAAGCATGCCACTGTCCCGCCAACCGGAAGCAGCCCCGGCCAGCCGAGCTTTCAGCCCGGTTCGCGCTGAAATCGGCAACACCTGCGGGACTCCTTCGCACAACGGGGCCAATTGCTCAGCTAGAAACTTCAATGAGGCCAGTTGGTCATCGTCACTTAAAAAATCAACCTTGTTCAGCAGAAAGAAAGTCCGCGGCAATCGCTGTTTGATCTGTTCCAGGTAACTCAGCTCCACCTCGGTGATGGGTGGGTCGGGAGAAACCAGAAACAGCGCCGCATCGCATTGCGGCAGAATCTGGTGAGCTACCTCAGTATTGTGTTTCAGGGTTGAGCCGATCCCCGGAGTATCAATTAACACCACGCCCTGCTTCAACAGCTCAGCAGGATGACCGATTTCTACCCGTTCAACTTGACGTTGATTATGCGGATTCCCCGATTCGGTGACATAATCACGTAAAAATTCACCGAGGGATCGCTCTTCCGTAGCAGTGAAAGAAATCGATTCCAAACCGGAAAAGAAATGTACCTGCCCAGTGATCTGGTTGTCATGATGGATAAAAGTCGGAATCGCCGTCACCGGCAGAATATCGGTCGGCAACAGATCATCGCCAAGCAGTGCATTCAGTAAAGTACTTTTACCCCGCTTGAACTGACCCAGCACAGCCAGGTGAAAACGTCCTTCCGCCAGACGCTGCTGCAAATAGCTTAGTTCGGAACAGTAGACGACATAATTTTCACCAAGTTCACCAAGGCAGGCAATGGTGCGATTTACAAAATCAGGGAGTCCCTGAGTGGAATCCAAATCGGTGGGAACTGATCCTTCCACAGGCAAATCGTGCATTAAATATCCTCATTTTCAATAGCCACAGCAAACAGATGAGATAAATTATTAATGGGCTGCAGGATAGCACAATATTCTCCATGCCGGGGAGGGGGAGAAAAGCAAACGAAGAAAATATCAGAACTTGGCATTGCTATCGGCCAAGCGGACACGTAGAATTTACCTTCAGTAAA
This sequence comes from Chloroflexota bacterium, assembly GCA_015222355.1. GTDB lineage: Bacteria > Desulfobacterota > Desulfuromonadia > Desulfuromonadales > Geopsychrobacteraceae > Malonomonas. The sequence continues at coordinate 3,617 of JADFVC010000430.1, forward strand.
CAAGGATCCGTTGACAAAAAAATTGTAACTTTTTCAAACACACTTTTTCCGCAGAAATACCACCAGCGCACCCTCTCCACCATACTGTTTTGGTGCTCGCCCCCATTCAGCAAGCATTTTCTTACCCTCTGCATTCAGAAAGAGCTCTGCT
>JADFVC010000431.1 GCA_015222355.1 Chloroflexota bacterium
CGGCAGCCATGGCCGAAGGGGTTGAGCCGAGCGCTTGTTTCACTCCGCAGATCGATGGCCGCATCGGGGATTATTTCGAATGGTTGGCCGCCGGGCAGATTGATCTGTCGGCAGGTGGTGCCATGTATGCCAACCGGGAAAACCTGCAGGCAATTCATTATGGCTATGATCAGCAGAACTTCTATTTTCGCCTTGACCAGCCAGCGCTATTAGAACGACTCTGTAGCCCGGATGGTTATTTCGAACTGCGCATTTCCGGCAAAAAACTTTTCCACCTGATCTACAATCCGGGCGAACAATCTCTGGTTCTACTGGCCGAGGGGAGAGAACTCGCCATTGGGAAAGCCGCCTGTGGACAGGTTCTGGAGTTGGCCGTTCCGCTGCAACCCTTTGAACTGCAGCCAGGAGAAACACTCCATTTGAGCTGTCATGCTATTGCAGGGGAACGGGAAAACGGACGCTGGCCCACTGAAGGAAGTGCCAGCTTCCGTTATCGCGGCCCGTTGCTGGATGAAGAAAACTGGTCGGTATAAATCGCACCCATCCGGAGTTTCCGGAGGGGTGCGCTGCAGTTTTCATATGGGAAACGAGCAATTTTACGCAAGGTCAAGGAAATCAAGCGGTTGCGCGGAGGCGTAGATGTCTACGCCGCACAAGCAACCGAGCAGATTGACGCAGAGATGGCGTAAAAGGGCCGTTTCCGGATGAAAACTAAATCGCAGAAAGGACAACAAGGTGTCTGAATTACGTTGGGACCCGCTGAAAAGCAACTGGGTCATTATCACCAAGGGACGTGGTCGTCGACCGCAGGACTTTTTACAGCGGCGCCACAAACCCGAAATGACCGCCTGCCCGTTCTGCACCGGCAATGAGGGAAAAACCCCGCCGGAAATTTATGCCCATCGACCAAACGACAGTCAAGCAAATCAACCGGGCTGGCAGGTCCGGGTTATTCCCAACAAGTTTCCGGCATTGCACATTGAGGGTGGCTTGGAGAACAATGCAGAGGGACTTTACGATCGGATGAATGGGATCGGTGCCCATGAGGTGGTAATCGAACATCCAGATCATGACAAAGCCATGGCGGACTTAACGGTCGAAGAACTGAGCGAGGTTCTGAAAGCATACCGCACCCGGATGCTGGATCTGCGTAAGGACAGTCGTTTTCGTTATATATTCGCTTTTAAAAATTTCGGCGTTGAAGCGTCTGCCAATGTGCCCCACTCCCATTCTCAATTGATCGCCGTTCCACTGATTCCGCCGCTGGTAGCGACTGAACTGGCAACCTGCCGGGAACATTTTCAACGTAAGGAACGCTGTCTGATCTGTGACCTGCTCGATCAGGAGCGGCAAACCAGAGACAGGGTGGTCCATGATGACGGAAATTTCCTCGTCTATGCGCCCTTTGCTTCCAGTTTCCCCTTTGAGCTGATGGTTGTTCCGCTCGAACACAGCCATGATTTTACCCTGCAAACCGATCAGCAACTGTTGCTGCTGGCCGACACCCTCCGCGAGACCCTGGGTCGCCTGCGGGCCAGTCTCCGCGATCCGCCCTTCTCCTTCATCCTGCACAGCGCCCCGCCGATGCATCTCCGTTGGGGGCGCCCCGATTATTGGGCTTCCCTGCCATCGGACTATCATTGGCACATTGAGATTGCCCCGAAATTAACCAATGTTGCAGGCTTTGAGTGGGGGACAGGCTTCCACATGAATCCAACTCCACCGGAAGAAGCCGCAGAGTTTTTGCGTAATGCCGAGCCAACAGCGATACTTTGAGACAATGACTGAAACTTTTCGCAACAAACATTTTCCGCTCGGTTTTCATATCGGCCGAAGCCTCTGGCACCAGCTGGACTTAACCGCGCAGTTCCGGAAAGATCCGCCGCCTGGCCGCACCTACCTGCGACAATTAATTGCCGATCAGCTCCGTCATCAGGCGGATAGCAACTTAACCGCAGCGGAACTGGAGTTGCAGGCAATTATCAACCGGATCTTGTTAGCGGTCGGCCGGCAGTTTCTACAGAATAGAAACTGCCGCGTTTACCGTAACCGGTTAACAATAGCCGGCAAGGCAACCCAGCTCCCTGATCTGGAGAGCCTGTTGCAACACTTTCTCCAGCTATTTCCGGCCCCGCCGATTGAGCTGACAAAAACAGCGAGTGCCCGATTGCTCAAATCGCTGGAGCAAACCGATCAGCTCAATGAACTGCTCCTGGAAATATTTCTTCTCCGTGTGCAAAGCCAGAACCCGGCGCTCCAATCTGCCCGGGGATTGTTTCTCTCGGAAGAGCAACAGCTGCAACAGAGTTGTCGCTATCAACAGCAACTTTCCTGGATTGACCGCACTCTGCCGGACCTTGATGACGGCTCTGGACAGAGGAGCGACTCCCTGCTGGCACGGCTCCTGGAGCCATTACAACAAGCAGACTCCCTGCATTCCCAGCTGCGGCTTTTACAGCAAACCTGGGCAAGCCTGCTTCCTGACGAGCTACAGGCCGCGATTGCCGGGGCGTTTGCCATCTATGACCGGGAAGGATTTCGGCCCGGATTCCCCGGCGAACCGGAAACCATCACCCTTGACCCGGCAATTTTTTCCGATCAGGAATATGCCAACTTCACTGCCGATCTTGACTGGATGCCCCGCACGGTTCTGTTGGCAAAATCCACCTATGTCTGGCTGCGGCAGCTTTCTGTTAAGTACCGGCGGCAGATTGAGCGGCTTGATCAGATTCCGGATGAGGAGCTTGCAGAACTGGCCGGACGAGGCTTTACCAGCCTCTGGCTGATCGGCATCTGGCAACGCTCCAAAGCCTCATTGAAAATCAAGAACCTGTGCGGCCAGCTACAGGTGACCGCCTCGGCCTATGCCATTGATGACTACCGGATTGCTGATGACTTAGGCGGCGACCCGGCCCTGGAAAATCTCCGTCAGCGTTGTCGGAAAGTGGGTATCGACCTGGCCTGTGATGTGGTCACCAATCACACCGGCATCGAATCAGCCTGGCTGCACGAACACCCGAACTGGTTTATCCAGACCCCCCAGCCGCCTTATCCGGGATACCGCTTTGCCGGCCCGGACTTAAGCGAAAATTCCGAATATTCCATCCAGATTGAAGATGGTTACTACAACCATAGCGAGGCGGCGGTGGTCTGTCGTTATCAGCATCGCCGGACCGGTGAAGTGCGCTACCTCTATCATGGCAATGACGGCACCCACCTGCCCTGGAATGATACGGCCCAGCTTAATTTTCTCCTCCCGGAGGTGCGGGAGGCGATGATTCAACTGGTTATTCGGGCGGCCAAACGTTTTCGGGTGATCCGCTTTGATGCTGCCATGACTCTGGCCAAGCGGCATTTTCAGCGCCTTTGGTACCCGCTGCCCGGCGGTGGGGCCGGGGTGCCCTCGCGGGCGGATCATGCCATGCAGCAGGAAGAGTTCCAGAAACTCTTTCCTGTCGAGTTCTGGCGTGAACTGGTTGATCGAATCCGTGACGAAGCTCCGGATACCTTGCTGGTTGCAGAAGCTTTCTGGTTGATGGAAGGCTATTTCGTCAGAACCTTGGGGATGCACCGGGTTTACAACAGCGCCTTCATGAATATGCTGAAGCGGGAAGAAAATGAAAAGTACCGCCAAACCCTGAAAAATATTCTGGCCTTCGATCCGGCTATCCTGCAGCGGTTTGTCAATTTCATGAGCAACCCGGATGAAAAGCCGGCGGTTGAGCAGTTCGGCAAAGATGACAAATATTTCTGCATAGCCACCATGCTGGTCACTATGCCGGGGCTGCCGATGTTCGGACACGGCCAGATTGAAGGTTACTATGAGAAGTATGGCATGGAATATCTGGCACCACGCCAGCATGAAGAGGTCGATCAGCAACTGGTTGAGCGACATCGACGGGAGATCTTCCCCCTGCTGCGCAGAAGAGCCCTTTTCAGCGGCGCCGAAGAGTTTCAACTGTATGACTTTGTTTCCGATTATGGCGTAGAACAGAACGTTTTCGTTTACAGTAACCGTTTGGCAGAGAAAAGAGTTTTAATTCTTTGCAACAATTCAGCACAGCAGATTTCCGGGCGGATTGGTCCCGCCCAGAAAAGAGCCGCCGAAAAGACTGTAGATTTTATCC
>JADFVC010000432.1 GCA_015222355.1 Chloroflexota bacterium
ACCAATATCGGTCAGGCTCATCTGGAGACTCTGCACGGGTTGGATGGTGTTTCCCGAGCCAAAGGGGAACTGTTTGCCGGGCTGCATGGCGGCACTGCTGTTATCAATCTGGATGACCGCCGGGTTGCCAGCCTGCCGGTTGCCAACGGCGTCTATAAATTAACTTACGGGCTGTCCGCACAGGCTCAGGTGAGAGCTGAAAAGATTGTTGTGGCAGCAGAAACCCTGGAATTCGAACTGCTGTACGAGGATCAGCGTCAGGCCATACATGTCCCGGTTCCAGGACAGCATAATATTTCAAATGCCCTGGCTGCGGCAGCTGCGGCATTGGTTTTGAAAGTTCCGCTGGAAAAGATTGCTGAAGGTTTGCGCAGTTTCAGCCCGATCCAGGGCCGCATGAACCTTTGTCCGCTTCCCTGTGGTGGGTTGTTGCTGGATGACAGCTATAACGCTAATCCCTTGTCGGTGGTTGCCGCTCTTGATGCTCTGGCGACGCTGAAAGGGCAAGGGCGGCGCGTAGCCGTGCTGGGAGACATGCTTGAGTTGGGCGAAGGGGCGGCACAGATGCATCGGGCGGTTGGTGGCAAGGCCGCCGACATTGTCGATTTACTGATTGCCGTCGGGGCATATGCCGCAGATATCTGTCGGGGTGCCGCCGCTGTCGGTTTAAAAACCGGTCAAATGGTTCAGCTGCCCGATGCTTCTGCCGCAATAGATTTTTTGCAGCAACAGCAACAGCCAGGGGACAGGATATTAGTCAAAGGTTCGCGAGGGGTAAAACTGGATCGGGTGGCAGATGCCCTACGCAATGCCGCCGAACAGCTGCCGAATACGCAGCAAGGGAGCTGACAGGTGCTGTATCACCTTTTATATCCTCTCCATACGGAATTTTCGGCACTCTATGTTTTCCGTTTCATCACGTTCCGGACAATTTACGCGACGATTACCGCACTGCTGATCTCATTTCTTCTCGGCCCGTGGTTGATCGCTACCTTGCAGAAACTGCAGATTGGTCAAACGATCCGCAAGGTTGGGCCGGAATCGCATTTTACCAAGGAAGGCACACCGACCATGGGCGGTGCCTTGATTCTGCTGGCAATTATCCTGCCGACCCTGTTATGGGCCGACCTGAGCAATCTCTATATCTGGGTGACCCTGCTGGTGACTGCCGGTTACGGGGCCATTGGTTTTGTCGATGATTACCTCAAGGTGGTCAAAAAAAACAGCGACGGCATTTCGGCCCGGCAGAAAATGTTCTGGCAAATCCTGATTGCGCTGGTTGCCGCACTGATCCTGTATCGCAGCAGCGGCTTTGATACCCGCCTGAGCTTGCCGTTTTTCAAGAACGTGCACCCGGATCTGGGGCCTTTCTATATCCCCTTTGCGGTGCTGGTGATGGTTGGAGCGAGCAACGCCGTTAACCTGACCGATGGGCTCGATGGCCTGGCGATTGGTCCAATCATCACTGCCTCCGGGACCTTCCTGCTGCTCGCTTATCTGGCCGGAAATGTCAAGTTATCAAGTTACCTGCAGATCAGCAGCATTCAAGGGGCCGGTGAGCTGGCCGTGCTCTGTGGAGCAATGGTTGGGGCCGGGCTCGGGTTCCTCTGGTTCAATAGCTATCCGGCTCAGGTATTTATGGGGGATGTCGGTAGTCTATCCCTTGGCGGCGCTCTCGGAAGTATTGCCGTTATCACCAAAAACGAAGTGGTGCTGGTGATTGTCGGCGGCGTTTTTGTTGTTGAGGCACTGTCGGTGATTGTCCAGGTGGTCTCCTTCCGTTACTGGGGAAAACGGGTGTTTCGCATGGCACCGATTCATCATCATTTTGAACTTAAGGGCTGGCCGGAACCGAAGATCATCGTTCGCTTCTGGATTATCAGCATTATTCTGGCCCTGATCGGGCTGTCGACATTGAAATTGCGATGAAACAAGATTACCGCGGACAAAGAGTGGTTGTTATCGGGGCAGGCCTCAGTGGTCAGGCCCTGGTGCGTTATCTGTTGCAGCGGGGGGCCACAGTCGCTCTCTCGGATCATCGCGAAGCCAGTCAAATAGCCGGGCTGGACAGTTTGGATGGTTTGCCGATCCGGTTCGATCTGGGTGATCATAGCCTGGATCTGTTCGAGCAGGCCGATCTGGTGGCGGTGAGCCCTGGTGTGCCACTCGATTGTGAGCCGCTCAAGCGCGCTGTATCCTGTAATATCCCCCTGTTGGGAGAGATCGAGATTGCCGCTGCCGAGATTGAGGCACCGATTATCGGCGTGACCGGAACCAATGGCAAATCGACGACCACCAGCCTGATCGGCGAAATCATGCAGGCCTGGGGGAAAAAGATTTTTGTCGGCGGCAACCTCGGGACGCCGTTGGTTGAAGCCTGCCGGGAGGACTACGACATGTTCGTGGTGGAACTCTCCTCTTTCCAACTGGAGACGATCAAAAATTTCCATCCGCGTTTTGGTTTGTTACTGAATCTCAGCGCTGATCATCTGGACCGCTATCCCGATCTGCGCAGCTATTACCTGTCCAAGCTGCAACTGTTCCGCAATATGACAGCCAGCGACTACGCGATTCTTAACGCGGATGATCCGGAAGTCTGCCGGTTGGCTTCCGGTATTCATGCCACCAAGGTTTGGTTTTCTGTCCAAGGCCAGGATGTCCCGGGGTTTGTCCGCCGTGAGGACAGCCTTTTCTGGAACTGGAACGGTGCCGAAATCTCTTTACCCCTGTCCGGGTTACAGCTGTTGGGTGAGCATAATATCGAAAATGCCATGGCCGCACTGGCTCCCGCTCTGTTGCAAGGTTGCCCGGCCGATTTGGCATGGAATGCTGTTTGTTCATTCGGTGGGCTTGCCCATCGCATGCAACGGGTGCGACTGTTGCAGGGGGTCGACTGGTATAACGATTCCAAGGGAACCAATGTCGGCAGTGTCTTGAAGAGTCTGGCCGGTTTAAAGGCGCCGGTGACTTTGATTGCCGGGGGCAAGGACAAGGGGGGCGATTATGCCCCGTTGCGGTCGCTGATTGAGGAGAAAGTTACGCATTTGATCCTGATTGGCGAAGCGGCCGTAAGGATGGCGAGTGAGCTTTCCGGGAGCAGCGAAATCCGCATGGCAGCGTCGTTGGAAGCGGCCGTGCAGCAGGCTTACGAAATTACCTCAGTGGGTGGATCGGTCCTGCTCTCACCGGCGTGTTCAAGTTTTGACATGTTCAAAAACTTTGAAGTCCGTGGTCAGGAATTCACGCGACTGGTCGAGCAGTTGCCGGCAGCGGGGGAAGACTTATGACCCTGCGCCGCAATGTCGATACCGCGGTTCTTCTGCTGGCCGTCACTTTAACCTGTATCGGTGTGGTGATGGTCTATTCATCGTCGGCGATTATGGCCGCCGAGAAATTTCATGACGGTTTCTTTTTTCTGAAACGGCAGCTGCTTTATGCATTGATCGGTTTTCTGCTGATGACGGTTGCAACCTATTTCAACTACCGCAACTGGCGTAAGCTGGCGGTTGTGACCCTGCTCGGCAGTATCGCCTTGCTGGTGTTGTTATTTGTCCCCGGATTGGGTGTCCGGGTTGGCGGCGCGCTGCGCTGGTTGAAACTGCCCGGTTTCAACCTGCAACCGGCCGAACTGGTCAAACTTGGACTGGTTCTCTATCTGGCCCACTCGTTGACCCGGAAAAAAGAAAAGGTCCGTTCGTTAATCAAGGGTTACCTGCCTTACCTGGTCGTGTTGGCCGTCGTGCTGCTGTTGCTGCTGAAACAACCGGATCTTGGCAGTGCCATGATTATTGCCGGGGTTGCTTTGTCGATGCTGATTGTTGCCGGAGTGCGTTGGCGGTACATTCTGCCGACCCTCCTGATGTCTCTGCCGGTTCTTTACGTCCTGGTGATGAGTGCTGACTATCGAAGGCGGCGGATTCTGGCTTTTCTCGATCCCTGGGATGACCCTTTCGATACCGGTTTCCAGATCATTCAGAGTCTGGTTGCCTTCGGCAAAGGGGGGATTTTCGGGCAAGGATTGGGGGTTGGTGAGCAGAAGTTGTTCTATCTGCCGGAAGCGCACACCGATTTCATCTTTTCCGTTATTGGTGAAGAG
>JADFVC010000433.1 GCA_015222355.1 Chloroflexota bacterium
CTTGTGAATAATCCCCAATCCCCCCTCACGGGCCATACAGATGGCAGTGCGCGACCCGGTCACCGTATCCATCGCCGCTGAAAGCAACGGAATGTTCAACGTGATCGTTGCCGTTACCTGGGTGCTCAAATCAACCTCTTTGGGTAACACCTGTGAATGGGCAGGCACCAACAGAACATCATCAAATGTCAGGCCAATGGGAATCTCGGGGTCTTGCATCGGAAGCTCCTTATATGCGGGGGAATTTTAACCGGAAAATCTAGCCGAATCAGTCCTGTGAGTCAAGCATTTACGGCGCTTTTCCTGCGGGAAAAAGCGCCGTAAAAAAGCCGGGTTGTTTTCTTATCCCCGTAGCAGGTAGGCCTCGATGAAACCATCTAATCCGCCGTCGAGAACGGCATCAGTGTTACCGACCTCGTAACCGGTACGATGGTCTTTGACCATCCGGTAAGGATGCAATACGTAGGAACGGATCTGGCTACCCCAGCCAATGTCCTTTTTATCTTCTGAAAAGGCCGCTGCCTCCTCTTCTTTCTTGCGGATCTCCAGCTCGTAGAGCCGTGCTTTCAGTTGCTTCAACGCAATCGCCCGGTTTTTGTGCTGCGAACGCTGATTCTGGCAGGCAACGACAATTCCAGTCGGGAGATGGGTAATCCGGATCGCCGAATCGGTCTTGTTGATATGTTGCCCGCCGGCGCCACTGGCACGAAAGGTGTCAACCTTGATGTCTTTATCGTCCACCTCGATTTCCACCGAATCATCCAACTCGGGGAAGACAAACACGGAACTGAACGAGGTATGCCGTTTGGCATTTGAATCAAACGGGGAAATCCTCACCAATCGATGGATACCGACTTCCGCTTTGAGATACCCGTAAGCATAATCGCCGACAACAGAAATCGTCACACTTTTCAGCCCGGCATCATCTCCCGGCTGATATTCCGTGAATTCCGTTTTGAAGCCTTTGCGTTCACAATAACGCAGATACATGCGCAACAGCATATCGGCCCAGTCCTGGGCTTCGGTACCACCGGCCCCGGCATTAATACTCAGGGTCGCATTGTTCGCATCATGCTCGCCGGACAACATCCGGGCAAATTCCATCCTGGCAATCTGTTGTTCAAGCACCGGAAGCAAATCGTTAACCTCGTCAAGCGTGTCCTGATCTTCCTCCTCTTCGCCGAGCTCGACCAAAACCTGGATATCTTCAAGCTGCTGTTTGGCGGACTCGCAATCTTCGACGACTTTTTGCAGCAACGTCCGTTCTTTCAGTCTTTCCTGGGCCAGCTCCGCCTGATTCCAAAAATCAGGCTGGGCAATCTCGGCCTCCAGTTCGGCAACCCGTTCTTTTTTCGCCGAGATGTCAAAGATACCTCCAGAGTTCCTGAAGTTTTTCCTGTAGTCCTTTAACAATCTCTTTAGGTTCGCGAAACATAGACTCTTTCTCCTTAAAACAGTTATGAATAACCGCAGATTATAGCTCAAATAAAGACAAATAACAGCTACTAAAAACTCAGGGCGACCCTCTGGTCGCCCCGTTGAATTCCGGATGACTACTTGCTGGAACGTCGAATATGAATTTCCCTGGCCAGGATATCGTCAACGGCAAACTGGGAATGTCCAACCTTAAAAATATAACTGGGAAAACTCTGTATCAACTGCAATTCGCTCCCGGGCAAAACCCCCATGCACATCAGTTTCTGCATTTTCTTGCCATCACTCGCTGCGAGATAGGCGATTTCTCCCGACTCTCCCGATTTAAGCTCGGTTAAAGGCACGATACCGGGTGAACCTTTGCGGCGGGCTTCCTCGCAACATGCCCCTGGCGGAATCGGATTACCGTGCGGACAGGTTGTCGGATGATTGAGCAGAGTACATATTTTGGTATCAACCCCCTCATGCAGCAAATGCTCGAACTCACACGCCTGTTGATTCCCTTTTTCTCCCTGGATATCGAGAATGTCCATCATCAAACGCTCAGCCAGTCGGTGACGACGCACCGTCATTTGCGCTTCCGGTCGCCCTTCTTTACGTAAATAGAGACGATCACCTTTGACCTCGATATAGGCCCGTTTCACCAATTCATCAATGCCCTGTTGCTGCTCATCCGGCGACAACCGGCAGTCACTGATCAGGAAACCGATTTCACCTCTTTCAACCGTAGCAATCCAAAGGGATTCGAGGATTTCTTCTGCACTTGGTGATATTTTTTTCATTTTTTAATCCTTGGCAGCAGATTTATGCAAAAACCTGCGCAGCAACTTTCCAGGTGCCGGGTTGGCATAACCGCAATGGGAACAATGTATCTTGCGACAGCCACCTCGGCAACGGCCACAGGCGTTTTTTTCCTCACCTGGACCGATTTCGTCGGGGATTCCTTTACCACAGAATCCGCAAATCATAACAATAGGCCTGTTGTCAGTAAAAATTTGTTCAATACCCAACCACAGGCAAAAGCAAA
>JADFVC010000040.1 GCA_015222355.1 Chloroflexota bacterium
CTCGGGGCCTGGGCCGCCAGCTTTTGATAACAGTCGAGGCCGTCATTTTCTGCCAGCAGTGCCTGTTTCGGTTCAAAGCAGCGGACCTCCGGCATCAGGGAATCCCACTCAGCCTGAGCAATATAGGGGGGATTTGAAACGATCAGATCATACTGCTGTCGGGGGAGTTCGGCAAGGTCTCCCTGCAGAAACCGAACCCGCTCGGCAACCCCATTCTTTTCTGCGTTGCCCCCGGCGACCGCCAACGCTGCTGCGGAAATATCAAGCCCGGTCACTTGCCAGCCCGGCAGTTCTGTTGCCAGACTGACCGCGATAGCGCCACTGCCGGTACCGACATCGAGCAATTCCCCTTCGTCTTCGGCACGGGCCAGTGCCTCTTCAACGAGGATTTCGGTATCAGCACGGGGGATCAGCACCGCCGGTGTCACCTCAAACACGAGGGACCAAAATTCGCTCTGCCCGATAAGGTACTGCAGTGGCTCACGCTGTCCGCGCCGCTTTACCAGCGGCCGGATGGCGTCTAGTTCTTCGTCAATCAACGGGCGATCAAAATTGAGATAAAGCCCGACCCGGTCGAGTTTCAGCACATGCGCCAGCAACAACTCCGCATCGAGACGTGGGTTATCGACACCCTTTCCAGAAAAGTAATCAGTGATCCAGCGCAGCAGCTTTAACAGGGTCCAGGTTTCGCTCAAGCTCACGACTCCTGCTGGCTCATCTGCGCAGCCTGCTGATCGGTAATCAACGCTTCGATGATCCCGTCCACATCCCCCTGCATAATCGCGTCGAGCTTGTAAAGGGTCAGTCCAATGCGGTGATCGGTGCAACGTCCCTGCGGATAATTGTAAGTGCGAATCCGTTCACTACGATCACCGCTGCCGACCTGGTTCTTGCGGTCGGCAGCCATCTCGGCCGTCTGCTCAGCGAGCATCTGATCGTAGATTCTGGACTTGAGCACCTTCATCGCTTTGGCTTTATTTTTATGCTGGGATGACTCATCCTGACAGGCGACGACCACTCCGGTCGGAATGTGGGTCAGGCGCACCGCCGATTCAGTCTTATTGACGTGCTGTCCGCCAGCACCGGAGGCGCGGTAGAGATCAATGCGTAGATCGGCCGGGCTGATGTCGATATCGACATCCTCAGCTTCCGGAAGAACCGCCACGGTGCAGGCCGAGGTATGAATCCTGCCTTGCGTTTCGGTATCGGGCACCCGCTGGACTCGATGAGTACCGCTTTCGAATTTAAGGCGCGAGTAAACTCGCTCACCACTGATCAGGGCAACGACTTCCCTGAAACCGCCACCGTCGGTCTCCGAGACACTCATCAGTTCAACCTTCCAGCGGTTGCGATCGGCGTAGCGGGAGTACATGCGGAACAGGTCGGCAGCAAACAGGGCCGCCTCGTCACCACCGGTCCCGGCACGAATCTCGAGAATAATGTTCTTCTCGTCGTTGGGATCGCTCGGCAGCAACAGGATCTTCAGCCGTTCTTCCAATTGCAGTTGCAGATCTTCCAGTTCGGGAAGCTCTGCCTTGGCCAACTCCCTCATCTCTGGATCGCTGTCCCGCAGCAGCTCGCGGTTGCCATCGATATCGCTACAGGCCTGCTTGTACTTACCGTACACCGTGACCACCTCGGTGAGGTCAGCGTGTTCCTTGGCCAGTCCACGGTAACGTTTCTGATCAGAGATCACCGCAGGATCGGAGAGCAATCCTTCGACTTCGCGAAAACGATCAACAACATCTTCAAAGTTAGCGAACATAGATATCTTTCAACCAAAAGTAGCGAATTCTTCACGGACTGTCGTAATCTGACCGCAGGTCATCTTCCCTTCCGGGCAGGGGCCGGAAAGACAACCGGGGCCAGCTTTGGCAAACAGGGTCGGCGCCACCGGCTTGACCAGCATGAGCATCCGCTTGGCCATTTCCTGAATTTCCCACTGGGCGCGGCGACAGCAGCGCAGGGCGAAGAAATGGCGCAGCTCGCGACCGTTCATGGTCACGATGATCTTGGTCGTCGCCGCATTCGGCAAAATAAAACGGGCATCTTCGGTCGGGATATCGGCATCGAGCATTTCCCCGTAAAACTGGTGGATCTCGTCGAGCAACTGCTGATAGCGCCGGTTCAGTTCCGGCCTGGCGGCGATACTCTCCGGAGTCACCGCGGAAAAACGGGTTTTGTGCGACACGTAACGCTGACTCTGCTGTGAATAGGAGGCGAGCCGATGCCGCACCAGTTGATGAGAACAGGCCCGACTGATTCCTTCAACCCCGAAAGAGAAGCTGGCATGCTCCAGCACTGAGTGATGACCGAGGGACAGAATCTTTTCGAGAAACCCCTGACGATCAGTGCGGCTCTCCACCATCAGGTCATCAATGGAAGAATTGGAGTAGCAGAGACGGGCCGCAGCAGCGACCACCTGTTCAGGATCCGGGGTATGAATTAACAGCTCGACGTGCATGGATTTTTCGCCTTAAAACGAAAAAAGGCGGCCCCAGCGGGCCGCCTCATTCTTACCCGATTACTTCTGGGCGTACTTTTTACGGAAGCGTTCAATCCGGCCCGCGGTATCGATCAGCTTCTGCTTGCCGGTATAGAAAGGATGGCAAGCGGAGCAGATTTCCGTGTGGATCTCACTGCTGAGGGTTGAGCGGGTCTCGAAAGTGTTGCCACAGTCACAGCGAACAGAGATATCTTCATACTTGGGATGGATTCCTTCTTTCATCTTTTTCTCCTTGGCGGCCTGGCTTTGTACAGGCCTGGTATCAGCAACAAACAAACTGTCTTAGTAACATTTTTATCCGGTGCAGGCAAGCATTTTCGCTACCGCTACCGGTTCATCGAATCAAGAAACTCTTGATTGGTCTTGGTTTCCGCCAGTTTGTCGAGCAGGAACTCCATACTATCCACCGTGTTCATAGACGACAAGACTTTGCGCAACAGCCAGGTGCGCTGCAACTGGGTGGCATCGACCAGCAGGTCCTCTTTCCGGGTTCCGGAACGGTTGATGTCGATTGCCGGGAAGCTTCGCTTGTCAGCCAGACGGCGGTCAAGGTGCAATTCCATGTTGCCGGTCCCTTTGAATTCCTCAAAGATAACCTCATCCATCTTGCTGCCGGTGTCGACCAGTGCCGTGGCGATAATCGTCAAACTGCCCCCCTCTTCGATATTCCGCGCCGCACCGAAGAAGCGCTTCGGCTTGTGCAGGGCGTGGGCATCAACACCGCCGGAAAGAATCTTGCCGCTGGACGGGATGATGGTGTTGTAAGCACGGGCCAGGCGGGTGATTGAGTCGAGCAGGATGACCACGTCACGCTTGTGCTCGACCAGACGACGGGCCTTCTCGATAACCATCTCGGCCACCTGTACGTGGCGATTGGCCGGCTCGTCGAAAGTCGAAGAGATAACCTCACCGTTGACACTGCGCTGCATGTCGGTGACCTCTTCCGGACGTTCATCGATCAGCAGAACGATCAGATAGGCTTCCGGGTGATTTTCTGAAATAGAATTGGCGATATTCTGCAGCAACACCGTTTTACCGGTCCGCGGCGAGGCAACAATCAGCCCCCGCTGACCCTTCCCGATCGGCGAAACCAAATCTACGATACGCATGGCGTGGTTGTCGGGCGTGGTCTCCAGCACGAGTTGCTGATCCGGGTAGAGTGGCGTCAGATTGTCAAAGAAGGTTTTCTCCCGAATCTTCGACGGATCTTCGAAGTTGACTTCTGAAACTTTCAACAGAGCAAAATAACGCTCCCCCTCTTTCGGTGGACGAATCTGGCCGGAAACCGTATCACCGGTGCGCAAGCTAAATCTCCGTATCTGCGACGGAGAGATATAGATATCATCCGGTCCCGGCAGGTAGTTGGCATCCGGAGCCCGCAGAAATCCAAAACCATCAGGAAGTATTTCCAAAACCCCTTCACCGAAAATCGCCTGTTTCTTGGCGGCAGTGGCATTGAGAATCGAAAAGATCAGATCCTGGCGACGCATACCGCTCACCCCCTCCAGCTGCAACTCCTTGCCAAGGGCAGTAAGGTCAGAAATTTTTTTCTTCTTCAGTTCTTTCAGATCCATTAAGTTCTCCAGATTTTACCTTTTGGACGCGCGCAGGGGTCATCACACGAGTTTACGCTGAATAGGGGGGGCCAAGATGAAATATAATGTGGATAAAAACAAGATACTCGCAACAGATTAGCGATTTAATTTCAGAAAATCTATTTAATACAATACTTAGATACTATTGATGCAAACAGTATATTTTAATTTGAATGGTTGTTTGGAACCCATGCTGAAGGTTGCTCACATCAACCTGGCGCGGGCAGGAACAGGACGGACAGGCACCGAATCCTAATGTCTTCATTTATGGTGCTTTTACCCGCTTTATAACCCCTTGTCAACTGTGAACGATAAAAAACCTGCAAATCTTGGATATTTAACAGCCACTTGTCCCATAAAAGAAGGAGAAAGTGACCATTAAGCGTATATCAATCGGTTAACCTGATTTCGTTTCCATCCGGAAACTCCGGGTGGGAACCGGCAGGTTTGCGCGTAAAACCGGGACAGCCCCCGATGGTACTGGGGACAGTCCCGGCTTTACTCCCAGCGTACAAAAGCCCTTAAACTAGCGCCA
>JADFVC010000434.1 GCA_015222355.1 Chloroflexota bacterium
GGACAAGGACTGATCCTTGGCCATTGGCAAGGTTTACCTGATCGGGGCCGGACCGGGAGACCCCGGCCTGCTGACCCTCAAAGGGCGCGACTGTCTGGCACGGGCCGACGTGGTTATTTACGATTACCTGGCTAACCCGTTGCTGCTGGGGCATGCCCCGGCAACGGCGGAAAAACTTTCCGTCGGCAAGGTGCGCGGCAACCATTCCCTCCCCCAGGAGGAAACGAATGCGCTGTTGGTGGAA
This sequence comes from Chloroflexota bacterium, assembly GCA_015222355.1. Classification (GTDB taxonomy): domain Bacteria; phylum Desulfobacterota; class Desulfuromonadia; order Desulfuromonadales; family Geopsychrobacteraceae; genus Malonomonas. Next base: position 245 of record JADFVC010000434.1, read on the forward strand.
AAAGCCCGAGCTGGTTTGCAGGTTGTCCGCCTGACGGGGGGCGATCCGTACATCTTCGGTCGCGGAGGTGAAGAGGCCGTTTTTTTGCGAGAGCACGGCGTCCCCTTCGAGGTGATCCCCGGGGTCACGGCCGGTTTTGCCGCGGCCGCCTACGCCGGGATTCCCCTGACCCACCGTGATGTCACCGCCAGCCTGGCACTGCTCACCGGCCATGACCACCCTGAACGTAAACTTTCCAGCCTCGACTGGGAAAAGTTGGCGACGGGTCTCGGTACACTGATATTTTACATGGGGATGTCTAACCTCAAGCTGATCAGCGACGCATTGATCAAGCATGGCCGCCCGGCAGCAACCCCGGTGGCGGTGGTACAGTGGGCAACTTTGCCACGTCAGCAGACCCTGGTGGGAACCCTGAAAACCATCGCCGAGGATGTTGCCCGCGCAGGAGTCGAGCCGCCGGCGGTGATCATCATCGGTGAGGTCGTGAAATACCGCGAAGAACTGCGTTGGTACGACAATCTGCCGTTGTTCGGTAAACGCTTCCTGATTACCCGGCCACGAGCCCAGGCCGCCGGCTTTGCCCGTTTGCTGCAGGAACAGGGTGCAGAAACGATCTGCATCCCGACGATCGAAATTGTTCCGCCGGAAGATCTGCGGCCGCTGGATGCAGCGGTGCGGCGGATCGGCGATTTTGACAGCCTGATCCTGACCTCAATCAATGGGGTCGAGGCCTTTTTCGCGCGGTTGGCTGCGAACCGACTGGATCTGCGTAATCTGGCTGGTGTGCAGCTGGTTGCCGTTGGGCCGAAAACCGCCGCTGCTATTGAAGCACATGGTTTGCGGCCTGATCTGGTCCCGGAAAAATTCCAGGCGGAAGGGGTGGTGGAAGAGTTGCTGGCCCAAGGGGTGGCCGGCAAACGGATTCTTTACCCGCGGGTCGAAATTGCCCGCACCCTGATCATCGACAGGCTGCAGGAAGCCGGGGCCGAGGTGGTGGCTCCGCTCGCTTACCGGACGATCAGGCCGAAAGGGCAAGAGGAGATGATCCGCCACTTGTTGAGTGCCGGAGAATTGGATGCCATCTGCTTCAGCTCTTCTTCCACCTTCGATAACCTGTTGGCCATGTTTGGCGATGAGCTGAAAACCCTGCAAGGGCGCGCCGAGTTTTTTTCCATCGGACCGCTGACCTCGAAAACTATCTCCAAGCACGGTTTTGCGGTCGCGCTGGAACCGGAGGAATGGACCATCGATGCGCTGGTTGCAGCGATGGTTGATTATTACAACAAGAACCGGGGACAGACTTGAATTCTGTCCCCGCCTGATAAAAGGAGTCGCCCATGTATTTTCCTGCCTATCGTCCCCGTCGCTTGCGCCGCAACGAGAATATCCGGCGCATGGTGCGTGAAACCCATCTGCATGTTGAAGACTTGATCTACCCGATGTTCAGTGCCTTCGGGGAGAATATCAAAAAAGAGATAGTCTCGATGCCGGGCATCTATCAGCAGTCGATCGAAAATATCGTTGCTGAAGCGAAAGAGGTGCATGAGCTGGACATTCCGGCGGTGGTTCTGTTCGGTATTCCTGAAATCAAGGATGCCGTCGGTTCCGACGCCTACTGTGAAACCGGGATCATCCAGAACACCATTCGTGCTATCAAGGAGGCGGTGCCGGAGCTGACGGTGATCACCGATGTCTGCATGTGCGAGTACACCGATCATGGCCACTGCGGGATCATCAAGAACGAGGATGTCGACAACGATGCCACCCTTGAGCTGCTGGCCAAGGAGGCGTTGTCCCACGCCCGGGCCGGGGCTGATATCGTCGCTCCGTCCGATATGATGGACGGTCGGGTGGCGGCGATTCGCGACATTCTGGATGAAAACGGTTTCAGCGATATCCCGGTGATGAGTTATGCCGTCAAGTACTCCAGTGCCTACTACGGTCCCTTCCGCGACGCGGCCGAATCGGTCCCGCAGTTCGGTGATCGGCGCAGTTACCAGATGGACCCGGCCAACCGGTTGGAAGCGTTGCGCGAGGCGCATCAGGATGTCGCCGAGGCTGCTGATTTCCTGATGGTGAAACCGGCACTGGCTTATCTGGATGTCCTACGTGAACTGAAAGATAATTTCGATCTGCCGTTGGTTGCTTACAACGTTTCCGGTGAGTACAGCATGGTTAAGGCTGCTGCTGAAAAAGGTTGGATTGATGGTGACCGGGTGATGATGGAAACCCTGCTCGGCATGAAGCGCGCCGGTGCGGATCTGATCATCACCTATCACGCCAAGGAAGCAGCGCGGTTGCTGAAGGGGTGAGAGGGTTGTAAATATTGAGTCAACAAAAAGGGCTGCCGGAGATGGCGGCCCTTTTTCTGTCGGTAATTGACCGCCGGGCTCTCTGACATGCTCCGATGAAGGCGGGCAATGCCCGCCCTACATAACTGCCGACCGGAGGCCGGTTCCACCGCGCGTTGGCTGATGCGGAGATGACTGCGCAGCTCTGGCTGCGGATGACGGAGGATTTGAAGGCAACTTACGGCTTCCGGCAGGTCCCCTTTGAACTGCTGAAGCAGCTGGGCAAGGCTGCCAAGAAGCGGGTTCCGCGCTTCCCACATCAGAGCTTCAAGTCTTTGTTCGGCTGAAGGCCATCGGCAAGAAACTGCAGGTAGTGACGGCCGCTTTTTTCGTTAGACAAACAGTGGTAGCAGCTCGTCCTCCTTGGCAGCCGATAACCGGAGGTTGTGGATTTTTCAACTACGTCCCCTGCGGTTCCCGTGTGATCAAGGTGGCCATATTTCGACTTTCAATATTCGGAAAGCTATATGTCTAGCAATTTCGTGTCCTATGACCAGTAA
>JADFVC010000435.1 GCA_015222355.1 Chloroflexota bacterium
ATCCCTGGGGCTTGACTGTCGCCATCCGGGCGACAGACACCCTTTCCATGGGCATCACCAGCACATCTTGCTGAACAGTTACGATTTTACCAAGGTATTTTAATTGGAAACGGGTGCTGACGTCACAATCTGGATCGCTTTTTCTGCAGGGCTCTTGTCCTATTTTTCACCCTGCGTGTTGCCGCTGATTCCCTCTTACCTGACCTATATTTCAGGCCTCTCCTTCGGCGAGTTGAGCAATGAACATGCCGGGTCCAAGATGCGCATGACGGTCATCTTGCATACCCTGGTATTTGTTGCTGGATTTTCCGCTGTTTTTATTGCTCTCGGAGCTTTGACCGGGTTGGCTTCCTCATCATTTCAGGCGAACATCTATGAGGGGTTGGGGATTGTCCAGAAGATCGGCGGGGTGTTGATCTTTCTGTTCGGTATCCATTTGAGCGGACTTTTCCATTTTGGTGTACTGCTCGGAGAAAAGCGTGTTCACCTGCGCAGCAAGCCGAGCGGTTTTTTGGGAACTTTTGTCGTCGGCCTGGCTTTTGCCGCCGGCTGGACTCCCTGCATCGGGCCGATTCTCGGTGCCATTCTGGCAATTGCCGCCGGCAGTGCCGGTGGTGCCGGGCGGGGGGTGTTGTTGCTCTCTGCTTACTCCTTAGGTTTGGGAATTCCATTTTTGATTTCCGGGATTCTGTTTCATAGTTTCCTTGGGTTTTTTGAGCGATTCAAAAAGCATATCCGCGTTGTAGAAATCATCACTGGGGGATTATTGATGATTGTCGGGATCTTGCTGTTTTTTGATCAATTCACCCGCATCGCCGAGTTTCTTTACCAGATTTTCCCACCACCGCTGGAATAATTTACCCTGAAAATCCGATTTTTCTTGACCAACCAGCTCGCTTCAATTATCTTTCTGAAAATTATTTTCATTTTCTTTTGGAGGATGGACGATGGATCGGGTGAAACTGTTCAATGATTTTTTGAGCCAAAAAGGTTTGAAGTCCACCAGCCAGAGAAAGCTGATCCTCGAAACCTTTCTTGAATCTGAGTCTCATTATTCGACAGAAGAGCTTTATTTGAAGCTCAGGAAAGAACACCCCAGAATCGGTTATGCAACTGTTCATCGCACGCTGAAATTGTTTGCCGAATGTGGCATTGCTGCGGAGAGGAATTTTGGTGATGGTCAGACACGCTTCGAGTCGGTTCATGCTGATGAGCATCATGACCATCTGGTCTGCACCAACTGTGGATTGATTATCGAATTTGAAGATCAAAAGATAGAGGAGCTGCAGAAACTGGTTGCCTCTCAACATAATTTTAAGATAGAAAACCACCGCCTTGAACTCTATGGGCTTTGCGAAGATTGTCGCTCCCAAAAGTAAAAGTCACCATTAAGTCTCTCTTTATCAATAGAAAGTCAGCAGAGATATGGCCTCAGCACAAGATGCAGCCCCCAAGGTTGTCCTTGTCGGTAATCCGAATGTTGGTAAAAGTGTCCTTTTTAATGCTCTGACCGGGGCCTACACGACTGTTTCCAATTATCCCGGCACTTCGGTGGAAGTTTCGCGCGGTTTTTCTACGATCTCCGGTACGCGTTACGAAATACTCGATACCCCGGGGATGTATTCAATCATGCCGATCAGCGAGGAGGAACGTGTTGCCCGGCAAATCCTGCTTGACGAAACTCCCCATGCTGTTCTGCATGTTATAGATGCCCGTAATATTGAGCGGATGCTGCCGATGACTTTGCAGTTGATTGAGGCCGGGCTGCCGGTCATTCTGGTGGTGAACATTCTCGATGAAGCTAAACGGCTTGGAATGCACCTCAATCTCGAATTGCTGCAACAGAATCTCGGCGTGCCCGTTATCGGGACGGTGATGAAGCGCAAGCAGGGATTAGCCGAGTTGCAGCAGGCGATTGAAAATTACGCGTCAGTGCCACACAAGACCTTTACCTACGGTCGTGATCTGGAGAGGGATATTGAGAAAGTTGTTGCGGCGATTCATGGAGAATATCGTCTCAGCAAGCGGGCGACCAGCCTGCTCCTGATGCAGAAAGATAGCGATATAGAAGAATTAATCAAGGCATCGGAAGACCCGGAAAGTTTGTCCGGGTTGAATTCTGTCGTGAAAGATATCGCTTTTGAACGGAGGGCTGATTTGCTTCTGCAAATCAGCCTGGAACGAAGAAAAATCTGCAAACAGGTGCTGGAAGGAGTGATCACCCAGGTTGATAAAGTCACAGAGGCATTCTCTGAGAAACTCTCCCGCTGGACGATGAATCCCATTTCCGGTCTGCCGATTTTGCTGTTGGTTGTTTATTTCGGGCTCTACCAATTTGTGGGTGGCTTTGGTGCCGGCACTTTGGTTGATTTTCTTGAAGGACACCTGTTTGAAGGTTATATCAATCCGGTGGTGGTTGGTTTTGTCGAAGAGCAGGTAAAAATCGAGTGGCTTTTTGAATTGATTGCCGGTGAATATGGTCTCTGGACGCTCGGTATCCGTTACTCCGTTGCCTTGGTTTTGCCGATCGTCGGAACTTTTTTCCTGGTTTTTCCTTGCTTGAAGATACCGGATATTTTCCGCGTCTGGCCATGTTGGTTGATCGCTTGTTCAAGCAAATCGGGCTCTCTGGTCGGGCGGTGATTCCAATGATTCTCGGTTTCGGTTGCGATACCATGGCCACCATGGTCACCCGGACCCTGGAAACGACCCGTGAGCGGATTATCTCGACAATTCTGCTGGCCCTGGCGATTCCTTGTAGTGCCCAGCTTGGCGTCATTCTCGGCCTGCTGTCTCCGGTGCCGGG
>JADFVC010000436.1 GCA_015222355.1 Chloroflexota bacterium
ACTCGTGTCCATCCGGAAACGCCGGATGGGCACAACAAAGTTTTCATATGGGAAACGGGCAATTTTTCGCGAGATCAAGGAAATCAAGTGGTTATGTGGAGGCGTACCTCGGTACGCCGCACAAGTGAGCGCGCTGATTGACGCCAAGATCGCGGAAAAGGGCCGTTTCCGGATGAAAACTAACTCAGCTTCAGTTCATCTGTCAATCGAGATGCACTCGTAAAAAGTCTTGAGATGGCTAAGCAGCGTCAAGCATTGTCAGCGATCAGCGGCTCACCGGGAACGGAATCAAGGTTCAGGGCTTTGAACAAACGACGGGTCAGCAAACGTTCCAATTCCTGTTGAGCGCTTTCATCCTCTGCCATGTCCCGCATCTGCCCCCCGGCAACCATACCGTGCCCACCGGCAGTTCCCAATCCCTCGACCATCTGTTGTATCACCTCCCCAAGGCGGGCATCTGCTTTGAGCGAACGCATCGAGAGAATCTGCATCCCATCAAACCAGCCTATCCCGAGGACATAATCAACACCTTGCTGTCGCAATAAAAAGTCGGCCAGCTCTGCAACCAAATCGGGATTTTCAATGCGGCGCAGGTTAAAGACCAGGACAGGTCCATAGACAAGGGAGTTTTCGATTGCGGTACGGAAGGCAGAAAAATACTCGCGCGGCACCTGGGGGTGAATAATATCGAAAAGAATGCGGTTATTCGACAACGGCAGCAGTTTCCGGTAAGCCTCGCGATCAGCCTTGGACCATTCACGTCCCAGGTCCTGTGTTTCCGATTTGATCGCATAAAAAAGGCTGGTCGCCAATCGAGTATTGATCGAAACCTTCTGTGCACAGAGGTATTCGTAAAGGATCGTTGCCGAAGCACCATAATGTTCACGAATATCAACCCAACAGACTTGCGACAGATCCGATTTGGGCGCGTGGTGATCGATCACCAGATGGACGGGACAGCCACTCGGAAAAGAGTTGTTCCCGGCGTTCGGCTGAGTGTCGACCATACAGACAACGGCAAATTTGTCGAGGGCGAGCGTGCAGATAGGCACCAGGGGGATCTCCAGAAGCTCGACCATATTGCGGTTTTCACTGCGGCCAACCACGCCGCCATAAGCAATCACCGCATCCTGGCCGGTTTTGACCAGTAAAAGATGACGTAAAGCGACTGCTGCGGCAATTGAATCGGGGTCGGGATTATCGTGGGTCACGATCAACACCCGCCCGCGGCCACGAATCCATTCAATGAGGTCACTGACTGAATCAGTATCCAGAGAAATAACCGAGCAGCTATCAGGCCCTGAAACAGTTCTGCCTTCTGACATAATTATTTCTCCTTCTTGACCGCCGCCATCACAATAGCAACTGCCTGCTCGGGAGTCTCGGCTGCAAAAGTATCCGGCAAATCGGACCAACTGCCGAGCTGAACAACGGTCTTGCCAAGCTTCAAACCGATCGCCATCTCCGACAACGTTCCATACTCCCCCTCAATAGCAATCAGAGCTTCTGCCGTATGAGCAATAATGACATTTCGTGCATGCCCCATATTTGTCACTATCGGCAGGGTCACATAAGGGTTTGCGGTCATCGTTGACGTTCCCGGCAAAATACCGATGACATCACCACCCGCTTCGGCGCAGCCACGGGCCGCCGCCTCCATCACCCCACCCAAACCGCCACAAACCAGCACGGCCCCCTGTTCAGCCAGCAGTTGCCCGACTCGACGAGCGGCGAGTTCTCCGGCCGCCGACGCATGACCTGCGCCAATGACACCAATGATTATTTTCCGGGGAGTTTTTCTCATGATTGATTCACAATCGATCTTTCAACCGCCGCAGCAGCAAACTGTTGGCAACCACCGACACACTGGAAAAAGCCATAGCCAACCCGGCAAATTCGGGTTTAAGATAAAGACCCCAAAGAGGATAGAGCACGCCGGCAGCCAAGGGAACACCCAAAAGGTTGTAAAAAAATGCCCAGAACAGATTCTGTTTTATTTTGCGTAAGGTCTGCCGCCCCAGACGTATCCCGCGCTCGATATCGCGCAAATCACCACCGACCAGGATCAAGTCACCGGTCTCCTTGGCAACATCGGTGCCACTCCCGATAGCAATCCCGATATCGGCCTGTGCCAGAGCCGGTGCATCGTTAATCCCGTCCCCGACCATGCCGACCAGCAGACCCTGCTGCTGATATTTTTTGACTGTCAGTAATTTCTGCTCGGGCAGAACCTCCGCCTCGACCTGATCGATACCGATCTGCGCAGCGACAGCTTCCGCGACAGGTCGCCGGTCACCGGTTAACAACAGGGTACGAATCCCCAATTTTTTTAACCCGGTGACAACTGTTGCAGCATGTGGTTTTAAACTGTCAGCAAGGGCAACAATCCCCTTTAATCGGCCATCGACGGCCAGAAACACCAGTGTTTTCCCCGCTGTCGTTAATCTTTTAATGACCGTTGCCTCCGCAGACAGATCACAGCCATTGTCTTCCAGCAACTTCTGCCGTCCGCAAAGAACCTGTCGCCCAGCCACCTGTCCTTTGAGCCCCAAACCACCAACTTCTTCAACGTGCGCAACCACTGACCATTTCAAACCCCGCTTGCGAGCTTCCGCAACGATGCTTTTTGCCAGAGGATGATTGCTGC
>JADFVC010000437.1 GCA_015222355.1 Chloroflexota bacterium
GAACCAGCTGGGGTATTGTCGCACTTGCGCTCAGAAGACGATTGAATATTTCTGCACCCAGGAAGATGAAGGCTGAAGGTCATCATGAGCCGGCAGCGCAGAGAGGCATATTATCAGCGACTGAAGGATGAAGGTCGGCTGGCGGAACATGATGAGGCGATCCGGGCCGAACTGGTAGACGAGCGTCTGCACCTGATTGAAGATCCGCCTAGTGCTCGGCACCTGCCGCTCAATGATCTGTACAGCAGTAACGATTTCAGCCTGTTGCACGATATGGAAGCGAACAAGGGGCCACTGGTCAGCAGTATCCGCAGTCTTGACGATCTGCTCGAACGGGATCGAATCCGTGAAGAGGATGGTTTCCCGCGTAAGATCAAGGTCGGCAAGCTGGTCAAGCCGGGACGTGGCAGCGAAGATAAGGTGGTTGTGGTGCCGACCACCGTCGAGGAGAAGTTCATCCACGATAACCGCTTACTTGAGCAGGAAGAGGGCGGCGGTGGCGGCGGCCACGGCGATGGCGAAGAGGGGGAAGTGATCGGTGAGCAGCCGGTGCACACTGGCGGCGAAGGAGAAGGAACCGGTGCCGGGCAGGGGAAAGGCGGTGCCCATGAGATCGATGCCAATGCTTACGACCTCGGGCGGATTCTGACGGAGAAGTTTAAGCTGCCGAATCTGAAGGAGAAGGGAAAGAAGCGTTCCCTGACCCGCTACACCTATGATCTGACCGACAAAAACCGTGGCTTCGGCCAGGTACTCGATAAAAAAGCCACCCTGCGGCAGATTCTCAAGACCAATATTGCCCTGGAAAACCTGCCGGACCTTGGTGAGATCGACCCCACCAAGTTTTTGATCGCCCCTAACGACAAAATTTATCGCATCCTCTCCCGTGAGAAGGATTACGAATCGCAGGCGATGGTCTTTTTCATCCGCGATTATTCCGGCTCCATGGCCGGCAAGGCGACCGAACTGGTGGTCACTCAGCACATTCTCATCTACAGCTGGCTGCTTTACCAGTATGGCGGCCAGGTGGAAACCCGTTTCATACTGCACGACACCGAGGCGACCGAGGTCGAGGATTTCTACACCTATTACAATTCACGGGTTGCCGGCGGAACCCAGGTGGCGGCCGGTTACCGGTTGATCAACAAGATCGTTGCCGAGGAAAGTCTGGCGAGCGATTACAACATCTACATCTTCCATGGGACCGATGGCGATGACTGGGACCGCGAGGGGAAGGCAACCATCCCCGAACTGAAAAAGATGCTCGACTATGCCAGTCGTATCGGGATTACCATCGCTGAACATAGCTATGCCAGTCCCGGCGGTACCGAGGTGGAAAGGTACCTGAAGCGTTCCGGGTTGCTGCAACAGGCCGAAGAGCTGTTGCGGCTTGACAGCATGAAAGAGGATGTTCCGGAAGAGCGTTTGATTGAAGGGATTCGTAAATTGGTGTCTGAATAATTAGTTTCCGTCCGGAAACCTACCAGTTCCCACCCGGAGCTTCCTGATGGGAACTAATTGACGGCTGTGTTGACCGCTGTCCGGTTTGGAACAGGCAAATTATGCAACTGATCGATCAGAAAACCAAAAAGATTATGGAAGGCTGTAAAGAGCGGGCCTTGGCGGCCGGTTTGCGTTTTGAGGATGAGACCCTCGAATACGTGGTCAGTAACCGCGACATGATCGAGTTGATGCCGAAAAACATGATCCCGACCCTCTACGATTATTGGGTGCATGATGTCGAGGTGTTGCGTGAAAAGGGGAAATATGAACTCTACCCGAGCAATCCCTATGAAACGGTGATCAATACCCGTCCGGCAATCTCTTTTTACAACGACAATAACCCCGATTGGCTCAACGTGATGATTTTTTATCACGTCATCGGGCATATCGATTTTTTTCAGAACAACCTGTTTTTCCGGCACACCTGGGAATACGATCTGACCGGCCAGGCTCTGGCCGACAAGCGCCTGATTGCCCGGCTGCGCAGTGAGCATGGGCGCTGGGTCGACTACCTTATTGAATTTGCCCGCGGTATCGACAACCTGGTCGGCTATCATGCTGAGCTGGCCAGATTCAATCGTACCGAAACCGGCTGTTCCAGCCGGGTTGACTACTATTTCGATTATTTTTTACAGACGATCAAACAGGTCAATACCAGCGAATATGTCAAGCAGATTGAGCTCTTCAACGACTATGCCCGGGAACACGGCAAGCTCGGCGAGACGGCCTTTCTGGGCGATGTGTTGAAAAAATATCCCGAGTTTGATGCCGCCTTCGAGAAATACCGGGACAATTACAAACCGGAAAGCCCTGACCTGCTGCAGTTTCTGATCGATCATTCCCCCTTTCTCAAACGGGATGAAAACACCTGGATGAAGTCAGTGCTGCAGATCGTGCGAACCACGTCGATCTATTTCCAGCCGCAGATCCGCACCAAGATTATGAATGAAGGCTGGGCCAGTTACTGGCACGAAACCCTCTTCCTGCAGGATGACCGGATCAAGGGGCACGAGGTTGAATTCTCCCGGGTCAATGCCATGGTGACCGCCATGCCGCGGGTCGGCCTGAACCCCTATGCTTTGGGTATGCGGCTCTTCCACCGCCTGGAAGAGATGGCCGACCGCGGTTGTTACAGTTATGATTTTAACCGCCTGCAGGACGCCGAACAACGCAAGCAGTACAATCGAAAAACCGGCCAGGGGCGCGAATTCATTTTCAGAGCGCGAGAAAATTTCTGCGACTTCACCTTCATCAACAGTTTTGTCGACCAGGATTTTATCGCCGCCAACAAGCTGTTTGTCGCCGGCCAGCGGCTCAATAAGGAGCGGATGGTATGGGAATACTATGTCCGTAGCCGCAAGGCCGAAGACTACCGGCAGATGTTGTTTGCTTCGCTTTATCACCCGCCGGTGATCGAGATCATTCCGGAAAAATCGATCGATGGAGAACTCTACTTGAACCATCGTTTTGAAGGTAAGCCGCTGGTCAACGAGTATCTCGCTAATACCATGCTGGGGATCGAATACCTCTGGGGTGGCCCGGTCAGGTTGGAGACAAGTGACGGTGAGGTACCAGCGAGGGGTGAAGCGGAAGAGGAACCAGCGCCGCAAGTCACCTGGACTCGGGTTCGTTACACCATGCAGGATCGTCAGCTCAGCAGGGAGGTGCTCACCTGATGACCGAGACAATCAAGCCGCAGATTGAGCAGGACGCAAATGTCGATAAAGCGATGCAACGCTTTGTCCACATCCAGCGAGATGGCAACAGTAGTGAGCCGCTTAGTTTCGATACCTACCTGAAAAAAGCGATCGAAAGCCCGACCAGTGCCATCCGCAATATTTTCCAGGTTTTTCATGACCTGATTGAGGATTATGTTGAAGAGGGGATTGATGAATACCAGGAGGATCCGGAATCGATCAACTTTGCTTATCATGACACCCGCAAACTCTTTGTCGAGGGTGCGGATAACCCCTTTTTCGCTGATCGGCTGTTCACGAATCGTTTGGTCAAGCTGGCGGAAAATTTCCGTCGCGGGACCCAGCAGAACAAGATCTACATCTTCAAGGGACCGCACGGTTGCGGCAAAAGTACCTTTCTCGACAACCTGTTGCGCAAATTCGAGCAATATGTCAACAGCCCATCAGGTTATACCTTTGAGGCGGTCTGGCGGCTTGATCGGAAGCTGCTCGGCAATTTCACCGAGAAGGAGACCGATCGCTTCCTCGGCAAGCTCTCCCCCTTGCTCGATGAGGATGAACTGCGCCAGAGTGATTTGATCGAGGCACAGAAGATCGCTTACCAGGGGGACGCTTATATTGAAGTTCCCTGTCCGAGTCACGACAGCCCGATCCTGATGATTCCGCGCGAGTACCGCCGCTCTTTCTTCGATGACCTGTTCAAGAATGACGAAACCAAATGGAAGCTGTTTACCGAGAAGCAGTACGAATGGGTGTTCCGTGATACGCCCTGTACGATTTGCACGTCGATATACGAAGCCTTGCTCAGTCGCTTGAAAGATCCGCAACTGGTGCTGCAGATGCTGTTTGCCCGCCATTATCGTTTCAGTCGTCGGCTCGGTGAAGGGATCAGTGTTTACAATCCGGGGGATCGGACCATCAAGCAGAACGTTCTCGGCAACGAGATGCTGCAAGGGCGGATTAACGGTCTGCTGCGTGACAGTAATCAGGTCCAGTATATTTTTTCCAACTTCGCCAAGACCAACAATGGCATCTACGCCCTGATGGACGTCAAGGGTCATAACGTTGAACGGCTGCTGGAACTGCACAACATCATCAGTGAAGGGGTCCACAAGGTTGAGTACATCGAAGAGAAGGTCAATTCGCTGTTCCTGGCGCTGATGAACCCGGAGGATGAAGAGAGCATCAAGGATCTGCCGTCACTGTCCGACCGGATCGAATATATCAAGATCCCTTATATTCTTGATCTGCGGACCGAGGTGGAGATTTACCGCAATACCTTTGGCCGACATATCGATGATCGTTTCCTGCCGCGGGTGCTGCACAACTTCGCCCGGATTATTATCGCCACCCGGCTGAACAAGAGTTCCCCGGCGATGATGGAATGGATCGGTCATCCGGCTCGCTACGGAAGTTACTGTGATGAGAATCTGCAGCTGCTGAAGATGGAGATTTACACCGGGAACATCCCCGAATGGTTGCAGCAGAGCGATCGCAAAGGGTTGACTGCCCGCCGTCGTCGCCGGATTATCGCCGAGTCGGAACATGAAGGGGTGACGGGATTTTCCGGGCGCGATTCGATCCGCATTTTCAGTGAGCTTTATTCGGCCCATGCCAAAGAGGGGTCGATGATCGATATGGCCACTCTGTACAGGTTTTTCAGCAAGCACGAGGACTGGATGAAGTTGATCCCTGATGGTTTCATCGGTTCTCTACTGCATATGTACAACTACACTATCATGCAGGAAATTAAGGAATCGCTTTATTACTACAACGAAGAGCAAATTGCCCGGGATTTGAAAAATTACATCTATGCGGTTAATTTTGAAAAGGACATGCAGATTGACAGCATTTACACCGGGGACCGGCTGAAAATTGGTGAAGAGTTTTTTGCCCCGATCGAATCACGTTTAATTTCCGGATCTACAGATCATGGGCGTGTGCTTATTTTCCGTAAAGGGGTGCAGAGAGAATATGCCAGTCGAACCCTGACTCAGGAATTGCGTCTGGAAGGAAAAGACCTCAGTGAGACCAAGCTTTATCAGAACCTTTATGAGCGCTATGTTCATCATCTCAAGGACAAGGTTTTGGAGCCCTTCCTTGAAAATGAAAATTTTCGGCGGGCTATCAAGGATTTTGACAGTGAAGACTTCAAGACCTACGACGACCGCATCCGTAACGATGTCAGCTTTTTGATGGATAACCTCTGTGAGAAGTTTGAATATTCGAAGCTGGGCGCCAAGGAGGTGTGTATTTACCTGATTGACAATGAACTGGCACAAAAATTTTCAAAAAAATCCTGATCTGAACACACGAGAACGATGAGATATTTTTTTGTCAGTACTTTTCTGCTGTACTTGGCCCCGTTTTCGGTCGACTCTGTTTTTGCTGAAAATTTCACGAGTTCCTGCCTATGAAAAAAGGGGGGTTACCCATTCCGGGAACCCCCTTTTTCCTTTGCTCTGCGTTAAAATCTCAGGATTTTGCCGCCTCGAACCTGTTCATGATTGCCAGCAACAGACCAAGAGAAATAAACGCTCCCGGCGGCAGGATCATCAACAGAACCGGTTGGTAAGCGGCGCCGAAGAGGCTGAAGCCGAGCAGTTCACCCGCCCCGAAAATTTCCCGCACGGACCCGAGAATAAACAGCGCCAGGGTAAATCCGAGTCCCATCCCGAGGCCATCCACTGCTGAGTCGATAATCGGTCGTTTAGAAGCAAAGGCCTCGGCACGCCCGAGAATCAGACAGTTGACCACGATTAAAGGAATGAAGATGCCCAGTGCCTGATAGAGGCCGTAGATCCAGGCTTCCATGCAGAGCTGAACCACGGTGACAAAGGTGGCGATAATAATGATAAAGGCCGGAATCCGCACTTTGGGGGGGATCAGCTTGCGCAAGATAGCGACAACCGTATTCGAGCAGACCAGCACAAAGGTGGAAGCCAAACCCATTCCCAGGCCGTTTTCGGCACTGGTGGTGACCGCCAGCAGGGGACACATGCCGAGCAGCAGTTTAAAGACCGCGTTTTCTTTCCATATCCCTTTGCGGAAAATCTTAAGTAAACTCATTGCTGACCCCCTTCGGCCAGAATCTTCGCCTTGTTGTCGCGGTAGAATTCCAGACCTTTTTTGACTGCTGTAACAATCGCCCGTGGCGAGATCGTCGCCCCGGTGATCTGCTCGAATTCGCCACCGTCCTTTTTCACGCGCCAGTCAACATTGTCGAGGTTTTTCCCTTTAAAGAGATCCTTGAACCAGGTTTCTTCAATTTTGCTGCCCAGCCCCGGAGTTTCGGCATGGGCGAGAATTTCGATGGCGTTGACCTGTTGCTCGGGATCGACGCCGACCATGATCTCGATATTGCCGGTGTACCCATCGGGAGCAATAACCTTGAAGGCGGTCCCGACCAGTTGGTCCGCTTTGCGGGCGCGGTAAAATACCACCTCAACCGGTGCACCCTTTTTGTCGACCCCCTTCTGCAGGGTAACGATATCGGTATCGGGGCTGTTATCAAATTCCGGCAACACGGCACTCAACGCCTTCAGCATCTGTAAACGGCGCTGTTCCTTGATCGGTTCACGGGTGGCACTTTCGACCAGTGACAGGATCAGCCCGGCGCAGGCGGCGATCAGGGTCAGGGTTATCAGCAGGCGGCTCATCTCTTTCATCTTGATTTTTCCCTTCCGCCTCAAGCTTTTTGTTCAACCTGCCCGTAAATTTTCGGGCGGGTATAGCGATCGATAAGCGGGGTACAGGCGTTCATCAGCAGGATGGCGAAGGAGACCCCTTCCGGGTAGCCGCCGAACAGGCGGATCAACACCGTCAACAGTCCGCAGCCGCAGCCGAAAATTAACATCCCCTTGTCCGTGGCCGGTGAGGTGACCATATCGGTGGCCATGAAAAAGGCCCCGAGTATCAGCCCGCCGGTGATCAGGTGGAACAACGGGTTCGGGTATTTGCTCGGATCGAGCAGCCAGAAAATCCCACCGATGATCAGCACGGTGCCGATAAAACTGATCGGAATATGCCAGCTGATGACCTTTTTGAAGAGCAGGAAAAAACCGCCAAGCAGCAGAACCAGGGCCGAAACCTCACCCAGGCTGCCGGCCATGTTGCCGAGAAAATAGTTGCCGAAGCCGCTGGTGGCCATCTCCGGCAGTTTGCCGGTCAACATCACCGCGGTTTTCATCTCCCCCAGCGGGGTGGCGGCGGTGACCGCATCGAGGCCGGAACCGATGGGTGCCGGGGCTGTCCAGCTGGTCATCTGCACCGGAAAGGAGATCAGCAGGACCACCCGGGCAACCAGTGCTGGATTAAAGGGGTTGTAGCCGAGGCCGCCGTAGATCTGCTTGCCGATCAGGATGGCAATGGCCGCACCGAGCAGCGACATCCACCAGGGGGTGGAAGGAGGCAGGTTGAGGGCCAGCAGGATACCGGTCAGCGCAGCGCTGCCGTCAACCAGAGTCAACGGCTGCTTCATCAGCTTGCAGCTGAGGGCTTCAAAAGCCATGCAGCCGAGGGTGCAGATCAGCAGTACGCTCAAAGCCGGCAGACCGAAAAAGTAGATCGACAGGGCGGTCGCCGGCAGCAGGGCGTAAATGACCAGACGCATCACCTTGTCGGTGGTTTCGCCGCTGTGAATATGGGGCGAAGATGACAGATAAAGCGGATTTTCCACGTCAGATCTTCCTTCTCTTGGCCATGATGCCACCCTTGGCGTGGCGGATCGACTGAACCAGCGGTAAAGTCGCCGGGCAGATATAGGTACAGCAGCCGCACTCGATACAATCGAGAGCGTTATAGTTCTCCGCTTCGTCGATCATCTCAAGGCGGGCATAAGCCGCGATGGTGGTCGGTTGCAGGTGAATCGGGCAGACACCGATACAGCGGCCGCAGCGGATGCAAGGCCCGGCCGGTTTTTTCGGCAGATCCTCGTCGCGGAATAGCAGCACTCCCGAGGTGCCGCGAATCGCCGGGACGTCAAGCGAAAGTTGCGTCTGGCCCATCATCGGCCCACCCATGATGATCTTGGCCGGTTCGCCATTGAGGCCGCCGCACTGATCAACCAGGTACTGCAAGGGAGTGCCGATGGTTATCCGCAGGTTTTTCGGTTCGACAATCCCCGGCCCGGTGATGGTGGCAACCCGCTCGACGAGCGGCCGTCCCAGGCGCACGGCATCGCTGATGGCGGCCGCGGTCCCGACGTTTTGTACCACCACTCCGCAATCCATCGGCAAACCGCCGGAGGGCACCTGACGGCCGGTGCAGGCATTGATCAACTGCTTTTCCGCGCCCTGCGGGTACCTGACTTTGAGGGGTTGCACCTGGATGTTGTGCGGTGCGCAGTCGCTGGTCAGCTTCTCGATGGCGTCCGGTTTGTTGACTTCGATACCGATGATCGCCTTGTCGATGCCGAGTACCTTGCGCAGGATGTTGATGCCGTCGATGATCCGTTCGCTCTCTTCAAGCATCAGTCGGTGGTCGGCGGTCAAAAAGGGTTCACACTCGACACCGTTGAGGATCAGGGTGTCGATGGTTTTTTCTTTTGGCGGAGACAGTTTGACATGCGCCGGGAAGGTTGCCCCGCCCATGCCGACGATCCCGGCATCACGAATCAGGTTTTTTAAGCCCTCAACATCGAACTGTTCCGGGTCATTTTGCCGCAGTGATTCCTGCCACTGATCAAGCCCGTCCGGCTTGATGACCACTGCAGGGAGTTCCCGCCCCATGGGATGCAGGCGCGGTTCAACGGCGATCACTTCCCCCGAGGTCGAGGCGTGAATCGGCACCGAGACAAAGCCCTTGGCATTGGCGACGACCTGCCCCTTTTTAACCTGATCTCCAACCGCAACACAGATGTCGGCCGGGGCACCAATGTGTTGGGCCGCCGGGATGATCAGCTCTTCCGGCAGGGGGCAACGCTCGATCGGTTTGTGGGCGGAATATTCTTTACTGTCCGGCGGATGCAGCCCACCGCTAAAACTTTTCAGCTTCATCTTTTATGCAAATCCTTTCAGGCGGCCGGATGCTTGACTGGAACGGTCGCTGGAGAGAAGCTGCTCCCCTCCGGGTAGCCGGTACTGAAATCGCGGATACATTTGGTCGGACATTTTTCGATCGCCGCCGCCGCGTCTTCGATATGCTCGTAATCAGCAGTGGCGAGAAAATTTTCGACGACATAGGCTTCAGGGACGGTTTTTTTGCAGATGTGACAGCCGATGCAGCCGATCTGGCAGTACTTGCGGATCAAGGCACCCTTGTCGTGACTGTTGCAGAGGACATGTACGGTTGCTTTGAGCGGCACCATTTTGATCACCTGCCGTGGACAGACAGCGACACATTTTTCACAGCCGGTACATTTTTCCCGGTTGATCACCGCCAGATTTTCGGCAGTCATCTCAATGGCACCGAAGGGGCAGGCACGTTCACAGGAGCCGAGACCGAGGCAGCCGCCGGGACAGGTTTTGGGGCCATCGGCCAGTTTCTGCGCGGCGTTGCAATCCTGTAATCCGAGATAGCGGTATTTATTGGTTGCCTTGCGGTTGTCACCCTGGCAGGTAACGACCGCCACCTGTGGTTCGATGGTGATGGCTTCGATGCCGAGGATATCGGCAATGGCTTCAACGGTTTCGCTCCCGCCGGGGGTGCAGAGATTGGGAGCGATGGTTCCCTCAGCCACCCCTTTGGCATAACCGGAACAGCCGGGGAGACCGCAGGCGCCACAGTTGACACCGGGAAGCACTTCGAGGATCGCCAGTTCGCGCGGGTCGACTTCGATGGCGAACTTTTTGGCGGCGAGGCCGAGGGTGGCTGCTGCAACGAGGCCGATACCACCAATACTTAATAC
>JADFVC010000438.1 GCA_015222355.1 Chloroflexota bacterium
GAGCAAACCGGTCTTAAGCAAATGGGTTTTTCCGAATGCCCGCACCCTGGCGAAGACACAGTATTGGCTGCACGAGCAGCTCGGCCTGCTCTGGGCAAAATTGATGGGGGAACTCGAAAAAACGCAAACGGGAGAGTAAGGTCTAAGTGAGGGCCGGCGGACGCAAATGGGCTTCTGTCGGCTCTTCCGGTTTAAGAAGGTAACAGAGCAGCAGCCCGGACAGGTAAACCATTCCCCAGGCCCAAACGACATCACTCGGAAAATGCGCGCCCTGGGCAATCCGCCCACAACCCATCAGCAGTCCATAAACTGTCCCGCCAAACAGAAAAAGCCTGGCCAGCCGTTTCCGTCTGCGGCGCAGGACAAAGAAGGGGGCGATGGTGTAAAAACCGATCGAGGCATGCCCCGAGGGAAAGGATTTATTGACCCCCCGCTCGCCCCGATCCCAAATCTTGATAAAAGGAAGATGGCCACCGAATTCGATGACATGCTTCGGCCGTGTTCGCCCCCAGTTATCTTTGAAAAGGCTGTTGACCAGCAGGCCCGGACCGATCAACAACAGCAGCACCAGCAGCAGGTACGAGCGCCACTGGCGACGCAGCTTCGGCAGCTTCCAGGCAAGGCACAGGCATAGCAAAGCAACCAGCCCGAGCAAAAAACCCGGGATCATCCCACGCTTGTAGAGGAGCATCCAAAACCACTGCTCGGCGTAGATCCAGCCCTCCCCGGAATGATAGAAATGTCGGGTGATCTGCATATCCAGATCGGTATTGCGAAACAGCAGGGTCAACAGCAGTAACACCGCCAACGGCAGCAGAAGTTCTTTCAACAACGACTTTACATTCACGGCAACTCCAATGCGAAAACAGGTCAGCGCACTGTAGTGCCAAGAGGGTAACTTGTCAAGAATAGGGATTTTTTTGCTGACTTTGGGAACAAATACATGGTATAAGGCGCGGTTCGTCAGATGTCTTATTTGATGGTCTCACAAAAAAAATACGCTGCAGACAGGAGCAGTCAAATCATGAAAAAAATCAGCTTCGTTGTCCCGATCTACAACGAGGAAGAAAATATTCCGCGGCTTATAGAAGAAATACAGGCGGTCGCCCCGGACCTCTCCGACAATTACGAAATCTTGCTGATTGATGACTGCAGCACGGATGGCAGCTTGCCACTCATCCGTGAACTGGCCGAACGGATTGAACCGGTCCGCTATCTCTCCTTCGTCCGCAATTGCGGCCAATCAGCCGCCCTTTATGCCGGCTTTCAAGCCGCCACCGGCGATATTATCATCACCATGGATGCCGACCTGCAGAACGACCCGGCTGACCTGCGCCAGATGATCAAGCATTATGGCGATTATGACCTGGTCAATGGCTGGCGTTTCTACCGTCAGGACAGCTGGTCAAAAAAAATCGCCAGCCGGATCGGCAATAGCGTGCGCAACTGGCTGACCCGGGAGAGCATTCACGATACCGGCTGTTCGCTGAAAATCATGAACGCTGAAATGCTGAAGCGGATCCGCATCTACAAGGGGCTGCACCGTTTCCTGCCGACCTTGATGCGCCTGGAAGGGGCCAAAGTGATCGAGGTCAAAGTCAACCATCGCCAGCGTCTGTACGGCGAATCCAAATACACCAACCTGCGCCGGGGAGTGGAAGGTTTTTACGATCTGATCGCGGTGCGCTGGATGCAGAGCCGTCAGC
>JADFVC010000439.1 GCA_015222355.1 Chloroflexota bacterium
AGTTATATTTATTTTTTTAAAATCTCCTTATCTTTAGTTGACATTAATTTTTAACCAGCTATAATGTGAATTAAAGCCAATAAACTCTCTCAGAAAAGACTTTTTGCCCCGTGTTCTCCCTCCTGACGCGGGGCTATTTTTTTCGCTTCCATAACCCAAAAAAAGATGCCATCGCAAATCCGGCTGTTTGGTCCAGATTTATGCTCCTTTTCAGCCCATAGCTACGGCTATGCGCTCTCAAACGAGCCCAAATCTGCCCTCAAACTTCCAAATTTTCACTTCGGCCCGAATAGTCCAACAGCCTCCTGGGTGGTGGATCTGGGACCAGCCGTGATTCTTGACATCAAACGGGGTGGAAGCTAAACTCGCGGTTTCTTATTATTGCGCGCATTTCCCACCGGATGTGGTGGCTGCAAGCTTATTGGAGGTAACACGTGACTTTTCAGGATTTGATTCTTTCCCTGCAGAATTATTGGGCGCAGCAGGGCTGCATTATTCAGCAGCCGTACGATATCGAAAAAGGAGCCGGTACCTTTAACCCGGCGACCTTCCTGCGGGTCCTAGGGCCTGAACCATGGAACGTGGCCTATGTCGAACCATCACGGCGTCCCGCCGATGGCCGTTACGGTGAAAACCCCAACCGCCTCCAGCACTACTATCAGTTTCAGGTCATTCTCAAGCCTTCGCCGCAAAACATTCAGGATCTTTACCTTGATTCACTTAAGAGCTTTGGCATCGATCCCAACGCCCACGACATCCGCTTTGTTGAGGATGATTGGGAGTCGCCAACTCTCGGGGCTTGGGGGCTTGGCTGGGAAGTCTGGCTCGATGGTATGGAAATCACCCAGTTTACCTACTTTCAGCAGTGCGGCGGCCTTGATCTGAAACCGATCTCCGGTGAGATTACCTACGGCTGTGAGCGGATCGCCATGTACCTGCAAGGGGTCGATAGTGTTTATGACCTGGAATGGACCAACGGTATCAAGTATGGCGATATCCACCATCAGACCGAGGTTGAGTTTTCCCACTACAACTTCGAGGAAGCCGATACCGCCATGCTTTTCCAATTGTTCGACATGTACGAAAAAGAGTGCGTGCGGCTGGCGGAAAAAGAGCTGGTCTTTCCTGCCTACGATTTCGTCCTTAAGGGGTCTCATGCCTTCAATCTGCTTGATGCACGCAGTGCCATCTCGGTCACCGAACGGGCCAGTTACATTGGCCGGGTGCGGTATATGTCCAAGCTCTGTGCCGAAGGCTACATCAAACAGCGTGAGAAACTCGACTTTCCTCTGCTGAAAAAATGCTGATTTTTTCAGTCGGCTGTTTGTCCGGCTGATGTTTGCAATTGGAGAAAAACATGTCTGCAGAACTTTTTCTGGAACTGGGTACCGATGCGATTGCGGCCGGATTCATCCCGCGGGCCCTGAATGATATGCAACGTTTGCTCTGCCAGGAGCTGGAGACCGCCCGCATTGCTTTTGGTGAGATCCGGACCTTTGCTACCCCGCGCCGCCTGACCATTTCGATCCAGAATGTCGCCCGACAGCAGCTGCGCCAAGAGCTTGAAATCACCGGCCCGCCAGCACGCATTGCTTATGATGCCGAAGGTAAGCCGACCAAGGCCGCTGAAGGTTTCGCCCGTACCAATGGGGTCAGCATTGACGAGCTGAAAACCATCGAGACCGCTAAAGGGGAATACCTGTATATCTCCAAGGTGATTGAGGGGGGCAAAACGGCAGAACGGTTGCCGGAGATTCTCCCGCGGGTGATCGGCAAGATTTCTTTCAAAAAATCGATGCGCTGGAGGGACCTGGATATCCGTTTTGCTCGGCCGATGCATTGGATCGTTGCAACCTATGGTGGTGAGGTTGTTCCCTTCGTTTTCGGTGACCTGCAAAGCGGCAACCTTTCGCGGGGCCATCGATTTATGGCACCGGACGAATTCACCGTCAGCGGCGTTGAAGATTACCTGGTTCAAGCAGAAAAGCAGCATGTGATTCCGCAGATTGAAAAGCGGCGTCAGTTGATAGAAGAGCAGCTTGGGGTGCTGGCCAAGCAGTTGGGTGGTCAAATCAATCCCGATGAAGAGTTGCTGGAAGAGGTCGGCTTTCTGGTTGAAACCCCGCAGGCGCTGGCGGGCAGTATCGAAGAGCGTTTTCTGCAGCTCCCGCCGGAATTGCTGATTACCAGCATGCGCGAGCATCAGCGCTATTTCACCCTGATCGATGAGCAGGGCAAGCTGTTGCCACATTTTATCACCATCGCCAACACTCACGCCAAGGATCCTCAGGTGGTGGTTGCCGGTAACGAGCGGGTGCTCAGGGCACGTCTTGCTGATGCCATGTTCTTCTGGCAGGAAGATCAGAAGAGCAAGCTGGAAGCTCGCCTAGAGCCGCTGAAGAAAGTGGTCTATCAGGCCAAGCTGGGTACCAGTTATGAAAAGATCGAGCGTTTTACCGAACTGGCCAGCGGACTGGCGCAGCAACTGGCACCGGCAGCTGTCGAGCTGACCAGGCGTGCCGCGACTCTCGCAAAATGCGATCTGGAAACGGCTATGGTTTACGAGTTTCCGGAACTGCAGGGGGTGATGGGGCGTGAATACGCTTTGCTCGAAGGAGAGGATCCGCGGATCGCCACGGCGATTTATGAGCATTACCTGCCGACTCAGGCGGGGGGAGAATTACCGAGTGACGATATCGGTGCTTTTGTTTCTCTGGCGGACAAGATCGATACCATTTGTGGTTGCTTCAGCGTCGGTCTGATTCCGACCGGGACTGCTGACCCCTATGCTTTGCGTCGCTGTGCCATCGGTATTCTGGCGATTATTCTCGATCGCGATTATGCTGTTTCGATTCCAGATCTGGTGGAAAAGAGCGTGACCCTGCTGGAGCCTAAACGGCAGCGTCCGGCAGCAGAGATTATCGCTGACGTGATTGAATTTATCCGTTTACGGCTGGTTAATATGCTGACCGGGCAGGATTATCCACAAGATGTGGTCGATGCGGTTCTGAGTGCAGCTTTTGGCGAACCGGTAGACGCCGTCGAGCGGGTCAAGGCTTTGGCAGAATTAAAGGGTCAGGAAGATTTTGAACCGTTGGCGGTTGCTTTTAAGCGGGTTGGTCATATTATTAAGGGCGGCCTTGAACAACCGGTTAACGAAACTCTCTTTGAAGCGGAATGTGAAAAAAATCTCTTTGGGGAGTTGCAGCAGGTTCAAGCTGAAGTTGCTGAACTTGTTATCGAGCGCAATTATTCCTCAGCCTTGAAAGCCATTGCCGATTTGCGTGCCCCGATCGATGTTTTCTTTGACGGGGTTATGGTTATGGCTGAGGATGAATCCGTTAGAAATAACCGACTGGCGTTGTTGACCAGCGTTGCCGGATTGTTCAGAGGGATTGCTGATTTCAGCCGCATCGCTTGATCGCATGAACAGGCAGCAACAAGTTTTCCCGTAAGAATATTGGTCGATAAATTATAGTTTACTTATGGTCGGAGGATGTCTCGGAATCCTCGGGAAGATTCTTGAGTGCAAAGAAACGATAGGTCGGTAAGCAGGGTCAGGAAGAGTTTCCGGATTGCTCTGCTACCGGTTTGTCCGTTGTTTGCTATCAAAATCTCTCCAAGTAACAGACTCATTTTCCGGCCTTTTTTTATATTTACATTGTGGACGAGACAGAGAAGAGGAGTAGTTCAATGACGAAGTACGTGTATTTTTTTGGTGAAGGCCAGGTGGAGGGCTCCGGGGAGATGAAGAATCTGCTCGGTGGCAAAGGTGCCAATCTGGCCGAAATGATTTCTATCGGCTTGCCGGTACCCGCTGGTTTTACCCTGACGACGGAAGTTTGTACCGAATTCTTCAAGAACAACCAGCATTATCCGGATGGTTTGACCGATCAGGTCAGGCATGCGATGAGCAAAATCGAAGAGTTGATGGGCAAAAAGTTCGGTGACCCGCAACAGCCTCTACTTGTTTCGGTGCGTTCCGGTGCGAGGGCTTCGATGCCGGGGATGATGGACACGGTTCTCAACCTCGGTCTCAACGATCAGACTGTGCAGGGGATTATCGATCAGAGTGGTGATCCGCGTTTCGCCTACGATTCCTACCGACGATTCATCCAGATGTATTCCAATGTCGTTCTTGAGATGGATGGCGAAATCCTGGAAAGCATTCTGGAAAAGATGAAAGAGGATCGTGGTGTTGAGCTGGATGCCGATCTGAACGCGGCTGACCTCAAACAGCTTGTCGAACTGTTTAAAAAGAAGGTTCAGGATGAACTGGGGCAGGGATTTCCGGAAGATCCGGAAGAGCAACTCTGGGGGGCTATCGGTGCCGTCTTCGGGTCCTGGATGAACCAGCGGGCAATTACCTATCGTAAGCTGAATGACATCCCCGCCGAATGGGGGACCGCTGTCAATGTCCAGTCGATGGTTTACGGCAATATGGGGGATGATTGTGCCACCGGTGTGGCTTTTACCCGAGACCCCTCAACGGGTGAAAACTACTTTTACGGTGAATACCTGCTCAACGCCCAGGGTGAGGATGTGGTTGCCGGTATCCGCACACCGCAGCCGATTAATAATCTGAAGCATAAAGATAGTGACCTGCCGTCAATGGAAGATGTCCTCCCGGAGTGCTATCAGAAGTTGGTGACGATTCGTGAAACGCTGGAACAACATTATCGCGAGATGCAGGATATCGAGTTTACCATCGAAAAGGGCAAGCTTTACATGCTGCAGACCCGAAATGGTAAAAGGACTGCCAAGGCTGCTATCCATATCGCTGTCGAAATGGTCAAAGAGGGCTTGATTGACGAGAAAGAAGCAGTGCTGCGCATCGATCCTGATCAACTTGACCAGTTGCTGCACCCATCGATTGATCCTGCGGCCGAAAAAAATATTATTGCCAAGGGCCTTCCTGCTTCGCCGGGTGCCGCGACCGGTGTCGTGGTCTTTAGTGCCGATGAGGCAGAGGAGCAGTCCCGGCTGAAGAAAAGAGTCATTCTGGTTCGCGTTGAAACCAGCCCCGAGGATATCCACGGCATGCACGCTGCTCAGGGGATTCTGACCGCCCGGGGTGGCATGACGTCGCATGCGGCGGTTGTTGCTCGTGGTATGGGTAAATGCTGTGTTGCCGGTTGCGGTGATGTGAAAATCGATTATGAGAAACAGCAGCTGACGACCAAGTCTGGTGTTTTGGTCAAGCGTGGCGACATGGTGACTCTGGACGGCTCGGCTGGTGAGGTCATCTTGGGTGACGTGCCGAAAGTACAGCCGGAAGTCAGCGGCGATTTTGCCAATTTGATGGGTTGGGCCGACAAGTTTCGTCGTCTTAATGTTCGGACCAATGCGGATACACCACACGATTCAAAGGTTGCCCGCGAGTTTGGTGCCGAAGGGATTGGTCTTTGTCGGACCGAGCATATGTTCTTTGAAGGCGACCGTATCCAGGCGGTGCGCGAAATGATTCTGGCTAAAACCCTGGAAGGACGAAAAAGTGCTCTGGCGAAAATTCTGCCGATGCAAAAGAGTGACTTCCTCGGGATCTTCCGGGAGATGAAAGGTCTCCCGGTGACTATTCGTCTGCTCGACCCGCCTTTGCATGAATTTTTGCCGCAAACGGATGATGACGTCGCTGAACTTGCGGCTGTTGCCGGAATACGTTTCTCCGAAGTCAAGGAACATGTAGAACAGCTGCATGAGTTCAATCCGATGCTCGGTCATCGGGGTTGTCGTCTGGGGATCAGTTATCCGGAAGTTTACGACATGCAGGTGCAGGCGATCATGGAAGCGGCCTGTGAATTAGTGAAGAACGAGGGCTTTGAAATTGTGCCGGAGATCATGATTCCGTTGGTCAGTCATGTCAATGAGCTGGCTGTTTTGCGCGTCAATGCGGTTGCTGTTGCCGAAGAGGTGTGCCGGCGCTATGGAGTCAAGGTGAATTATCTGATCGGCACAATGATCGAACTGCCGCGTGCTGCCCTGATGGCAGACAAGATCGCCCGGCAGGCCGATTTTTTCTCCTTCGGTACGAACGATTTGACGCAGACAACCTACGGTTTGTCACGGGATGACGCAGGGCGTTTTCTCCCCGATTATATTGAACGTGGCGTCTTTGTTCGCGATCCTTTTGTCGCTTTGGATAAGGCTGGAGTCGGTCAACTTGTGCGGATGGGCTGTGAAAAGGGCCGCCAAACCCGTCCGGATCTCAAGCTGGGGATCTGCGGTGAGCATGGCGGAGAGCCTTCGAGTGTTATGTTCTTTCATGACATCGGCTTGGATTATGTGTCCTGTTCACCCTACCGGGTGCCGATTGCCCGTTTGGCGGCAGCACATGCTGCACTGGCAGAAAGCGAATAGTCTGAGTTAGTGCCCATCCGGAAACTCCGGATGGGTGCGCTGCAAGTTTTCATAAGGGAAACGAGTTAGGGCACCAGGCAGGTAAGAGTCTGGTGCCCTGGTTTTATTGGCAGAGTCGCCAGCTGTCGTAACCCTCGATGAAATCGATCAATTTCGGCCCGGTTATCGGCTTGCTGTAATAATAGCCCTGAGAGATACATGATCCCAATAATTTCAGGTAGTCATGTTGGGATTTGTGCTCTACCCCTTCCACGATAAAGTTCATCTTGAGGCCATTGGAGAGGGCCAGCATTGCCGGAATGATGGTGTTGTCATCTGAAGGTTTACTGATTTTCTTAATAAACGATTTGTCGAGTTTTAAGGTGTGCAGAGGAAGTTGGTCCAGATAGCTGAGGGAAGAATAGCCGGTACCAAAATCATCAATGGCGATGTCGATGCCTTGGCCGGTCAATTTCAGGATGTTTGCCAGAGTCATTTCCATGTTTTGGATGAGGACATTTTCGGTTATTTCAATTTCAAAAACATCTAATGGCAAATTGTAGTCTTTAATCTTGCTGATCAAATAATCGGCAAAACCGTCCATGGCCAGTTGCACCGCGGATATGTTGATGCAAATCGGTATGTTGATTCCCCGAGCGGCCCAGCTCTTTGCTTCCTGAAAAATATTTCCCAAGATGCTATCGCCGAGCTCATTGATGAGGTTAGATTCTTCTGCAGTTTCAATAAAGGTGCCCGGGGGCACCAAGCCACGCTCTGGAGAGTTTATTCTTACCAAGGCTTCGACCGCATGGAGTCGACCGGAATCAAGGTCAATTTGTGGCTGGTAATGGATCACTACCTGGTCGTCATTGATGGCATTTCGAATCAAGTTTTCAATGAAAACTTTGTTGCTTTGGCTGTTCCGCAACCCGTCATGGTATATGCTGATATTACTTTTGCTGGTTGATTTTGAATTACAGACGGCAATGTCTGCATTCTTTATCAGCTGTTCCGTTGTGTCACCATGTTGGGGATAGATGGCAACACCGATGCTCAGGGTCACATGAATTTCATGGTTGCCATGATCAAAGGGATGACCGATTTCATGGATGATTTTGTTGGCGATAGCTTTGACATCAGCTTCCGAGTCGACTGCAGGGATGAGCAGGATAAATTCATCCCCGCCGATTCTCGCCAGGGTGTCTCCTTTTTGGGTACAATTTTTCAGACGAGAGGCAACCGATTGGAGTAATTTATCACCAATCATGTGTCCGTAAGAATCATTGATCAGTTTAAACCTGTTGATGTCGATATAAAGGACCGCCAGTTTTTTATTTTCCTGCTTTGCGTGGCTCAGCAGCACGGAGATGCGATCATTAAAAAGATTGCGATTCGGCAAACCTGTTAACAGGTCATGGTTATGTTGAAAACGGATAATCTCTTCTGAGCGCTTCTTCTCGGTAATATCTCTGACAACCCCATAGGTGCCGACAAAGTGTTCACTTTTTCTCCGGTTGCCGGTGTTTTTTCTTCTGCCTAGCCGGTAGCTACCGGCTAAGTTCATTTCAACCTGAACGGATCTGACTTCAACATGAATGATTGACTTATCGTCCTTGCATTGAAGTCTGAGCTCAACGTTCTTCATCGTTTTGGGCAGAATGCTTGTATTAACAAAATAGTTGGCACGATCGATATCTTCGGCATAAACGAAATTGCGGTAGTGTTTGCCGATCACTTCTTTTTGGCTGTAGCCCAAGTTTTTGATCAGGTTTTTGTTGACGAAGGTGAAGTAACCGTCTTTATCGAGCATGTAAAGCAAGTCCGGAGAATAGTGGACGATGAACTTGTGCAGTGCTTCTGATTCTTTGATTTTTTCGATCATCTCCCGATTCTCGATTTCCAGGGCACGTTTTTCCAGCACGTTCTTGATCGAAAAGAGTAACTCGTCGGGAGAGTATGGTTTTCTGATAAAATCTTTGGCACCATTCTTCATAACGTGAATGGCCTTGTTAATTTCAAGCTCGCCACTGACAACGATGACGTTTGTTTCTATCCCATTGTTATTGATATGATTCATGACGTCTACGCCATCAATGTCGGGCATGTTCAGGTCGAGTAAAACCAGTTCGTAATGCTGTTTTTCCAGACAATTGATGGCCGCCAGTCCACCAGTTGCTGTAGTAGGGGCCAAGCCGGTCGAGGAGAGAATCTCGCTGATGCTGTTGCAGATACCGGCATCATCATCAACAATCAAGACATTGATAGGTTGTGCTGTTCCGGTGCCCCGTTGGCGTTGTGTCACGTCAAAAGTGTCCATGAGACTTATTCTCTACTGTCGGCGACGGCGTGTGGGAGGTGAATGATGAATTCCGTTCCGCGGTTCCGGTTGGAATAACAGGAGATATTGCCGGACATCTCGGCAATCAATTCGCTGACAATTGCCAGGCCCAGGCCGGAGTGTCCTTTTTTGGTGCTCTCAACCGGTGTGAACAGATTTTTCAAAATAGCATTATCAATGCCGGGGCCATTATCTCTGATTGAAATTTCGAGGTATTCATGCCCGTTTTGAAAGCAATTATCACGCGTGGCAATTTCAATCAGACCTTCCTCCGGCAATGCCTCTACCGCATTCTTGATAATGTTGATAAAGATTTGCTTCAGATCGTTCTTTGGACATTGTACAGGAGGAATACCGGTTTCAAGGTTTAGTTTCGACTGAATTTTCTTCTCTGCATAGAGAGAATTTTTAAAAAAATTGTCCAGTTCAACCAATAGGTTGTTGATATTGACCTTGCTGTCACCCTCGCCGATAAAAGAGTTCGGGTCTGTTGCTTTAGAGAGAATTTTACTGACCCGACCCACTTCTTCACTGATGAATTTAATCTCTTCTTTGGCCGCATGGCCATCTGTCAGTTTCTTGCCGAGAATGTAAAGATAGTTATTGATAATCGTCAGAGGGTTTTTAACCTCATGGACGAGTTTATTGAAGTCAGTGAAACTGATGCTTTGTTGAGAGGTCTCGGTTTCAATCAGGGCGAGATATTTACTGCTGATTTCATGCGTCAGCATGTCTATGAGGGCGGCTTTTTCCTCGAGATAGTTAACTTCTTTGCGCGCAATACCGATGACCAAGACCCCGAGATTTTCATTGACGGAGTAGATTGGCAGACAAAGAGCAGCTTCACTTCCCATAATCCGGATGAGTTGTTTATCAACAATGGAGCATTGCTGTTCCAGAGAGATTGATTTCCGTTTTTCAGTAAAACAATTAATAATGACGCTATGGTGATCCTGAAGGTTGAATTTGATTTCATCCAGCTTGCAGGTCTTCAGGTCATTAAATGCCGTGAGACATTGATGGGTTTTGTCGGGTGAAATGAAAAGGAGGTTTTGCAGGTTGAATAATAGGTCGAAACTCATGCGGAGCTCTTTGATAAAAGCGGCTTTGTTTTTGCTCTCACCCCGGGAAAAACATTGTGTCAGCGTCAAATTTTTAATCTGCTCGGAAAATTCTGCGCTCTTGAGTGTGTGATTTGTATCCGGCTCAGATTGCAGCAGGCTGGTCGCTGAATTAAAGCTGACGGAAAACCCAAGTTCGATCAAGAGTTGTTCCCCCTCTTCAAGCGCGGTGTTGAGACATGCCTGGATATCGTCTTTAGTAACGCCCAAAAGGAGGGCAGCTTTACTCAGGTCGGCTGCGTTATGTTCTGTGCCGATTTTTGTCGTTACCGAATGGGCTGCGGCAACTATTCTCAGCAACACAGGAGCGTTGATAAGCTCATGCGTGTCGGCACGCTGAAAGCGGATGGCATCGGCGAGCAAGGAATCCAGGTTCCAACTTTCAATCAGTGCCGAGCCGATTTCGCAGTGATCAATGCCATAATTGTTTCTTTCCAGTTCGCAGAAATTTTCGACATCGTAATAGCGATCCAGAACCGTTTGATAGTTTTCCTCATGGTTGACCAGGAGAAGGAGGATACCGATCTGGTGCAGGATCCCGGCGAGATAGGCCTCTTCAGGTTTTGCATAGCCGGTCAAATCCGCAAATTTCTCCGCCAAGTGGGCACAAATCAGTGAACGAAGCCAAGTGTGATGAAGGCTGTTGTCGGCAGATTTAGTGAATTTTGAGAAAAACTGCTGGAGGCAACTGGTGATAATGATTTTATGAACATTTCGCATGCCCAAAACAATGAGCATACGACGCAGATCGATAAAGTCATTCCACTGTCGATAAATCGGAGAATTGGCGATCTTCAGAAACTTCGCAGTCAGACCGGCGTCTTTCTTGATCGCCACCGAGAATTTTTCAAAGGAAGCCTCTCGGTCATTGCAAAGGTTTATCAGTTCAACCAGAAGGCTTATCTCGGACGGGAGAGCCTCCACGTTGAAGCTTCTATCTTTATAGTAAATTCGTTGCATATCTACCAGGCACCCTTTCCCGAAGGCTATAACGGCAGACAAATAATCCCAGTGAAACAAGAATAATACCTTAGGATTCTTTAATATGCAATGAGGTAAAAGGAAAAATTTGAATCAGAAAGGGTTAATCTCCATACTCACTCCCCCCATCAAGGGGGAAGTGAGTATGAGATTGCGATCAAAGTGACTTCGATATGGACTCTGCTTGCTGAGCGGTCAGTCGACCGGAAGCTTTTGCCAGCTGAAGAGTTTGTTCGGCAAGTAAACGGTATGCTGGGAGAAGTCTTGGGGCCGAGTTTTCCAGGGCCTTTAGATGGGCCGTCACAGTCCCTGCATCCCCACGGACGATGGGACCGGTAAGCCCCTGTTCGATTCCCAACTGATCAATGTTAGCCAGGGTTGCTTGTAGCAGAGGCAGCAGCAGTCGGGTCGCTTGTTTCGGCTCAATGCCGCAGTCGTGCAGCAGCTCAGTCGCAGCCGCGACCAGAGTGACAAAATAATTGGAGGCGATACAGGCTGCGGCATGGTAGAGCGCTTTTTTATCGCTCTTTATGCTGAATGCTCGTCCGTCGAAAGCTGCGACCAACTCCAGTCCGAGTTTCTCGGCCTCTTTGTCCCCTTCAATTGCGCAAGGGCAACCGGGCAGTTGTTCAACCGCGAGTTGGCGGTCGGCAAAGGGAAGCAGCGGGTGGATCGACAGGACTGCTGTTGCGGATTGGCCGGATCGCATGATGCCGGCCGGCTGCAGGCCGCTGAAATGGACGAGCGTTGTTGCCTCGGTGGGGATTGCCTGATCGTGAAGTTGTTGTGCCAGGATTTGAATCTGATCGTCCGGTACCGCCAGCAGGAGAATCTCGGCTTTTTTCGCCAAGCTTAACTCGCTGCCGGCAATCCTGCCGGCACAACCGATAAATTCGCAGGCTTCACTGGCGCGTTGACGATCACGACCGATAACCGCCGCAACCGGATAGCCCGCTTTGCTCAACAAGTGGGTGAGGGCACAGCCAAGCTTCCCCGGTCCGATCAGGGCAATGCCTGGTTTCATGCCACGGTAGACCGCAGGCTGCCGACCTGTTCAATTTTTCCAACCAGTTGATCACCGCTCTCGATCGCTGAAACCCCGGCCGGGGTACCGGTCAGGATGATGTCCCCCTCTTCGAGAGTGTAGAATTTGGAGATTTCGGCGATGATCTGTTCTACTGAACGCATCATCTGCGCAGTGGTGCCCTCTTGCCGCATTTCCCCATTAACCGTGAGGGTCAGGCGAATGTTATTGGGATTGTCGACTTGATCTGCGGCGACAAAATCGGACAGCGGGCAGGAGGTGTCGAAGCCCTTGGCTATTTCCCAGGGCAATCCTCTCTCTCTCTGCTCAGCTTGCACGTCACGCAGGGTTAGATCCAGGGCGACACCGTAGCCGACAACATGGTCCAATGCGTCCTGCTCGCTGATACATTTTCCGGATTTTCCGATCAGCAGAGCCAACTCCAGTTCATGATGACAGTCATTGGAATAATCCGGGATCTCGATGGTTCCGCCATCGGGAATAATGCTGCTGGCCGGTTTGCAGAAGATAACGGCACGATCCGGCACCTGATTGCCCAGCTCACGGATATGCTCGAGATAGTTGCGTCCGAGGCAGACAATCTTGCCGACGGGATAGCTCTTTTCCGAGCCTTTGATTCTGACCTGATGCATAACATTCTCTCCTGGAAGAATAGTTTCTGATCAGCCAGTCACTCCGCCTTCGGTAGTGACCAGTTGAAGTGGATTGCCAACAATCTCAGCAGGATAACGCTGCCTGCCGCGAGCAGCAGAACCCATTCGTTCGGTACTGTTGTGCGTTGCAGAAAAACCAGCAGGACTCCGCCGATGACGCAGGCCGAGGCGTAGATTTCCCGGCGCATGATCAGTGGGACTTCGTTGGAAAGGACATCGCGAATGACGCCGCCTGCGGTTCCGGTCATTACGCCCATCATTACGGCACCGAGTGGTCCGGCATGAAAGGTCAGGGCCTTGCCGGTGCCGATGACAACAAAGGTGTCGAGGCCGATGGCATCAAGGTAGAGGAGCGGTTGCTCGATTTTCGGCAAGAAACGGTGCATCATGAAGACCGACAGCGCAACTCCAATCGGCAGCCAGAGGTAGATTTCATTTTTCAAGCAGAACGGGGGCAGGTCGCCGAGCAACAGGTCGCGCAGGGTGCCGCCGCCGATCGCGGTGACCATTCCCAGCACCAGCACACCGAACAGGTCCATTCCGCGCCGCACCTCGGCCCAGGCCCCGGAGGCGGCAAAGGCGACAGTGCCGATCAGATCGAGTAGATAAAGCAGGTTCATCGCTGTCCTCCCGCTCGGAAGATAGCGAGAAGTTATTGGAAACGCAAGTCTTCCGCTTTGGCTTGGATTAAATACCTGTGCTAGGATGATGGCTTCGAATTCTTCTCGTTTTTTTGGAGGTTTGATGTTTTTGCCGATTTCCGACACCCCAAATCCTCCGGGTCGCCCTTATGTAACCTGGGTTCTGATCGCTGTGAATATCGGGATTTATTTGTTGGTGACCCTGCCCGCTGTCGCCGGCAAAGTTGATCTTACTGATCCGTTGCTGTACGAGTATCTGCAGGTGTTGGGGGTTTACGGCAAGGTTAGCGCACGGAACGTTTATGAAAATATCAGCGCATACGATCTGCTGGTTTTTCAGTACGGCTTTCGTCCGGCCGAGTTTTCGCCGGTTTCCCTCTTTACTTCGCTGTTCCTGCACGGTGGGTTCCTGCACTTGGCCGGGAATATGCTGTTTCTCTATATTTTCGGTGACAATGTTGAGTTTCGTCTCGGCCGGTTCCGTTATCTGCTGACCTATCTGGGATGCGGTCTGGTCGCGACCCTGTTCTTTTCTCTGTTTGCGACGAATTTACAGGTGCCGCTGATTGGGGCGTCCGGAGCGATTTCCGGTGTGCTCGGTTGTTATTTTCTCTGGTTTCCCCGTAACCGGGTGCGTTGTTTCCTGTTTTTCTTTCCCTTCCTGATGACCAGTGTCTATCTCTCCGCCCGATTGGTCCTGGGTATTTACCTGCTGCTCGACAACCTGCTGCCTTTTCTCTTGACCTCCAGTACTGGAAGCGGAGTCGCTCACGGAGCGCATATCGGTGGTTTCATGGGTGGCTTGGGGGTGGCCTGGGGCGCCGATCGTTATTATCAACTGCGCCATAGTTGGACGAAAAAAACGGGCAGGGAACAATCGTCGCTTTCTTCGTTACAAAAATTTTGTCCGGCAATCGCCGCTGGAGATTTGACCGGGGCGAGCGAATGCTATCTCGATTTTGAAACACGAGAGGATCGTTTACGGGTCGATTCTGCAGACGTGATGAGCGTGGGTAATTTTCTCCTCAAGCGGGGAAGATATCGTGAGGCGTTACGTGTTTTCCGCCGATTCATTGCTGAAAGACAACAGGATGAGCAGATCGATCAGGCCTATCTTGGCGCGGGGAAAGCGCTCCTGAATCAACCCCGCTATCTGACCAGTGCCTACCATTATTTTCTGGCAGCCACCGATCTTGCCCGGAGTGAGCAGCTGGCTGCTGAAGCACGTGCGTATTTGCGGCTGATTGAAAAAAAACAGATCAATAGCGAGGATTGAAGATGTTTTATTTTGACTACGTTGAACCGGTTTTTCGGCCACCGTCTGAGGCTCGTTCACTGATTTTCCAGATCACGGTCGGCTGCAGCCAGAACCAATGCCGTTTTTGCGGCATGTACAAAATGAAACAGTTCCACGTCCGCCCGGTCGAGGAAATTGCTGCGGAAATTGCGCTGGTTCCCCGTCAGCATCGTGAACACTATCGGCGGATTTTTCTCGCCGATGGTGATGCGCTGGTTTATCCACAAAAGGGGCTACTGGACATTCTTGACCTGCTGGCAGAGAACTTCCCGAACCTGACGCGCATCGGAGCCTACGCTTCACCGAACAGTTTAACCACGAAAACAGTTGCGGAATTAGCCCTGTTGAAAGAGAGAAAATTACGGATCCTCTATTTCGGCCTGGAAAGCGGGGATGCGCCGACCCTTGCGTTGGTGAACAAAGGTTTTCCCCCGGAACAGATG
>JADFVC010000041.1 GCA_015222355.1 Chloroflexota bacterium
CTCTTGCCACTTCTGCTCGACATTTCCGGGAACGTACTGCTTTTCCATATATCCTCCGCAACGGCCAGGCAACCGCTACTCTCATCTGGGAACCTTGGAGATTATATACACAAAAACCGGCACAGGCCGGCATCATGCTTTCATAACAACGAGAAAACTAGTTGATTAACGATTCATATCAGACCCTGCGACAAAGCACGCAACAACAGAGCCAAGGCGACTATTTGGCGCGATAAGTAATCCGCCCACGTGTCAGATCATAAGGGGAAAGCTCTACAGTCACACGGTCGCCAGGCAGGATGCGGATATAATACTTGCGCATTTTCCCGGAAATATGTGCCAAAACAACATGATCGTTGTCGAGCTTCACCCTGAACATGGCATTCGGCAGGGGTTCGACAACGATCCCTTCAACTTCGATTGCTTCTTCTTTTGCCAACTGTTCCTCCTGAAATAAACTAAGTCTGTCCAAAGTAAGACGGATTGGCGTCTTATTACATGTTCACAGCACGCTGTCAAGCCCGTAACCGCCCGCCTTCTCCTTATTGCTCAACGGCAAGCAGACGACGCACGATTTCGATAACCCGGGCGGCCTGTATCGGCTTGGCAAGATATTCGTTCGCGCCAAGGGCAAGAGCCTTTTCCCGATCCTGTGCGGCTCCTTCGGTGGTAATTACAACAATCGGTACAGTATTATACTGACTGTCATTACGGACCAGGCTAACCAACTTCAAACCATCCATGATCGGCATATTGATATCGGTCAGCAACAGACTATATGACTCAGAAGCAAGCTTCTTCAACGCAGCAACTCCGTCACCCGCCTCGTCAACCTGCAAACCGGGGATGCGGCGCAAAGCAAAAACGATTAATTGCCGCATGGTCGGCGAATCATCAACCACGAGTACCCGAGCCGTCTCCATCCGTAATCCCTCTACCCGCCAAAATCCTAAAAAAACACTGCGTTACTTTAACAGTCAGGACAAATGATTGCCAGTATTAGCTGTGGCCATGAACACCGCAACAACGATTTTCTATCTCTTGCAGCATGCCGCCCAGCGGAATCATTTTTTCCACTAAACCGGTTTGAGCAGCTTCTTTCGGCATACCGTAAACAACGCAAGATTCTTCTGCTTCTGCTAAAATCCGACCGCCATGCCGGGAGATCTCCAGCACTCCGGCAGCTCCATCATTCCCCATGCCGGTCAACACGACCCCAAGAACGTCAAGGCCATAGGCATAGGCCCCGGTGCGGAACAAAACATCAACTGATGGCGTGTATATCTGTTCAGTCGGTGGGTCAACAAGACGGATCCGCACGGCCTCGGCAAAATGCCGGAGCTCAAGATTCTTGTTGCCGGGGCAAATAAGAACCTGCCCGGGAAGCATCCTGTCACCATCCTCAGCTTCCTTGACATCAAGGACAGAATATTCATTCAATCTCTGGGCAAAGGATTTCGTAAACCCGGGGGGCATGTGCTGCGCAACAGCGATCGGTACCGGCAATTTTTCCTTAAGAGAAGAAAACAACTGGTGCAATGCCGGAGGCCCCCCCGTTGAAGCCCCGATAAGCAATGCCGTCGCTTGGTGATTTACCGGTGGTAACGGCAGAATCTGTTTTCCAGCCGAGCCGCCTTCGGCACCAAAGCGCCGCCGAATTTTTTTAACACTTAACTGTGCCGCCAAATAAACCTTGCTAATCAGATCCTGCTGGAGAGCATACAGGTCTGAGCTTTTTGCACGGGCCGGCTTGGCGATAAAATCAACAGCACCCAGTTCGAGGGCTTTAAAAACATCCGGTCTTTCACTATGCGAAGAAACAACAATGACTGGAACCGGGCGGTTCTGCATAATCAACCGCAGCAGGCCAAAGCCACCCATGCGCGGCATCTCAAGATCCAACGTTACGACATCGGGCTCCAGTTCCAGAAGTTTTTTTAATCCTTCTTCACCGTTAATCGCATAGCCGACCACCCGGATCCGCGCGTCGGTTTCAAGCATTTTACCGATTGAAACACGGCTGAAAGCTGAATCATCGACGACCAGAACGCGTACAGGACGACTCATAAGATAACTCCGCGTGCCGGATCCGGCCGCTGGTAGACCATATCATGGGTAAAATGTCGCAGCGCAAAATCGGTACTGATATTCATCAATGATTCTGAGTGACCGAGCAGCAAAAAGCCCCCTTTGGACAACTGCTGATAAAGCCTGGAAATAACTTTTTTCTTTGCTTCCAGGTTAAAATAAATGATGACATTTCGACAAAAAATCGCATCCATCCTGCCGAGCAAGGAAACTCGACTGACATCCAGCAGGTTAAGATGGCTGATCGTGACCAAGCGTTTCACCTGATCGGAAATACGCAGACGACCTTCTTCCTCGGTAAAATAGCGCTGGACATAATAATCTTCGGTACTGCGAAACGAGTTCTTTCCGTAGATCCCTTCACGAGCTTTGATTAAAACCTGCTTACTGATATCGGTGCCGATAATTTCAACATCCCAACGTCTCAACTCCGGGTTCTGCAGCATCAACATAGCGATGGTATACGGCTCCTCCCCTGAAGAACACCCGGCACTCCAGATCCTCAGACTCCGGTCTCCTGTGCCACGCTTATTCTTGATAATTTCCGGAAGAATTTCGTCAGTAAAGGCTTTCAGTTGAAAATCTTCCCGGAAAAAATATGTTTCATTCGTCGTCAACAGATCGATCACCAACGACAGTTCTTCTTCGCAATCCCGACTGTAGCGAAGCCGATAAAAGTAATCTTTAAAACTGTTCAGTTGCAATTGAGAAACCCGCCTGTTCAGGCGTTTTTCGAGCATATATTTGGCGTCGATATCAAAATAAAGCCCACAATAATTATATATATAATCACGTATTTGACGAAACTCTTCGTCAGACATTCTTATATCAGGCTTAAACACGAACATACGCAGTCAGGCCCCCAAAGCTCTTTTTTTCAAGGCCTCTTGCAGAAGTTGCTGGATTGAATTTTCAGCTTCTTCGGCGAGTCGACATTGGAACAAATGTTGCCAACGTTCAGACGGGTATTGTTGCAGTTCAATCACCACGGTTTTACGAACTTGAACACGCTCATGAGCAATCAGCTGCTCTTCCTCTGCGACCTGCAACAGGAGTCGAACGGCAGTCGCAACAACTTCATGGTCCTCATGTGTCAGCATATCATGCAGATAACCGGAAGCTTCCGCGGGAAGCAAACGGTGAGCGGTCTCAAGGGCGGCAATGACAACCAAACCGACAGAATCGTTCAAGGCGTGTTCGATAAATCTGCGAATCGTCTCAGCATCCCCAGGGGTCAAGGCCCGAATTGCGGCCATCCGCACCCAGGGATCAGAATCAATCAGAGCATGTTCAAGAATCGGTGAAGATTTTTGCAGTGGGAAAGCGGCCAGAGCGGAAGTCGCCAGGCGCCGAACATCGGCAACCTCATCAGTCAATGCCAATGACAGTCCAGACAATAGACGCTGGGACTGGTGACCACTTAAGCTGCGTAAAACCTCGCAACGGACTTCAGGGACGGCATCCTTGCACGCCTGCAATAAATACCCCTCTACCGAACGATTGGACGACAGAGACCCCAAAGACTTGACCGCCAGAACACGTAAGGCGGCATCTGAGGAATCGAGGTACGGAAGAATCGTCTTCAGTATGGCATCAGCATCTCTGCGGCCGATTTGACACAGGGATTCCGTCACGACCTCGCGGATCTCCGGAATCGGATCCGCCAAAGCGTCCCCGAGCGGACTGACCGCCTTAACAGCGGCTATTTTTCCTAATGCCTGTGCTGAAGCAAAGCGAACTTGCGGGTCTTCCGACTGCAAACCGGAGATCGCCAGATCGGCAATCTCAACACAACCTAACTCACCGAGCAAGAAAATCAGGTAAAGAGTCTCTTTGTCCTGCAGATTGACACTTTTCGCCAAACAACAGAGAGCTTTTTGCGGGAAACGCTTCGCAGCATTGACAACATCAGAGCGTAAATCTTCTTCAGCCAACAACGGCAAGAGCTGCTTGATAATACCAGGCTCAGCGAAAAGACTCAGGCTGTAGCATGCGGCCCGCCTGAGTTTCAGATCTTCAGATTCGAGATATTTAACCAGTTGCTCAACGGTTGCAGTGGCATCCACTTCAGGTTCCGGCAGACGA
>JADFVC010000440.1 GCA_015222355.1 Chloroflexota bacterium
ATTTCAATACTCACCCCTATCTGGCGCCGTTGGTTGCCGGTGCAGTACTGAAATTGGAAGAAGAACGGGCCGCACATCAGGATCTGCAGGTGACGATTGATGATTTCAAGGAAATGGTTGCTGCACCCTATGCCGCGATCGGTGATGCGCTTTTCTGGGGCGGGTTGCGGCCTTTGGCTGCGGGGATTGCTTTGTTTTTTGCTGCCAAGGGCATTCTCTGGACTCCCTTGATTTTTCTGTTGCTCTACAATCTGGTGCCTTTGGTCTTCCGTTTGTCCGGCTTCGTTTATGGTTACCATCAGGGTATTCGTTCTGTTGAATTTATCCAGCGTCGTTGCTTGCCGGACTGGGCAATTCATACCAAGGAAGCCGCTGTGGTTGTTTTGGGAGGATTCAGTGCTTTTCTGGTTTTTCAACATTTACAGCATGATGAAATGGTCAGCTGGGTTGGCTTGTTAACCTTGATTCCGATGATTTTGCTTGGTTTGATTGCCCGTAAAGGAGTTTCTACGTTAATGCTGACCTTGATAACTGCAATTGTCATTATTTTACTCAGCATGTTTTGGACAGATGTGACTGAGTTGCTGGTGATTTAAGGGAACATATTAAATGCAAAAGCAAAAATTTATTATAAAAAATCGCCTCGGTCTGCATGCTCGTGCCGCTGCCCAGCTGGTTCAAACGGCGAACCAGTTTAAAGCGGAGGTCACCCTGGTAAAAGATGATGTCGAGGTGAGCGGTAAAAGTATCATGGGAGTGTTATTGCTTGCGGCACCACAAGGGACGGATATTGTCCTGTCGGTGGAGGGGCCGGATGAAACCGAAGCCATGACTGCTCTTGCCGGATTGATCAAGGATGGTTTTGGTGAAGACTAAAGTTGCATCAGACACCTATCTGGTGGGGATCGGAGTCTCACCGGGGATCAGTATCGGCGAGATCGCCCTGCTCGGTCACCGATCAACGGTGGAAGATTGGCCCGTTGAGGCTGCGGATGTTGAGGCCGAAATTGAACGTTTTAACTGGGCCCTTTCGCAAGCACGGAAACAGCTTCAGGAGATCAAGGAGACGGTTTCCCGTCAGCCGCATTTGCGTGAACATCTCTACATCCTGGATACTCATCTGTTGATTCTGGATGATGAAATGCTGGTCGGGGAGACAGAACGCGCCATCAGGGAGCAGGTCAGCTGTGAAAGTGCCTTG
Organism: Chloroflexota bacterium; assembly: GCA_015222355.1. Taxonomy (GTDB): domain Bacteria; phylum Desulfobacterota; class Desulfuromonadia; order Desulfuromonadales; family Geopsychrobacteraceae; genus Malonomonas. The sequence continues at coordinate 1,202 of JADFVC010000440.1, forward strand.
ACCAAGGTGCTTCAGCAATTGCGGCAGATGTTTGAAAATATTGAAGATGAGTATCTACGTGATCGGCAGTCTGATGTGGATGCTGTTGGTGGCCGGTTGATGCAAATTCTGACCGGTGAACATGAACGTTCGATCACCGATATCGAGCAAAACACCTTGATTGCTGCACACGATCTTTCTCCCACCGATACGATGCAACTGGATCGGGAGAAGGTTCTCGGTTTCATCACCGACAAGGGGGGCAGGACGGCGCATACAGCGATCCTGGCCAGATCGCTTGAAATCCCTGCCGTGGTCGGCCTGGAGACGATAACCTCGCTTGTTTACGATCGTCTGCCAGCGATTATCGACGGTGGAACCGGGGTCGTCATTCTTAATCCCTCAAAAGAGACCTTTACCGAATATCTCAAACGTAAACAGACTTATGAATATCTGGAAAAAGAGCTGGACAGTTTCCGGGATCTGCCCGCCATAACGACCGATAAGTTCAAGGTGGCGTTGCGGGGGAATCTTGAACTCTCCAGCGAGTTTCCCCTGGCCCGTAAGCATGCAGTCGAAGGTGTTGGTCTTTATCGCACGGAATTTCTTTATCTTGGGCGGAGTGAGCCGCCGGGTGAAGAAGAACAGGTGGCAACCTATCGACAAATTCTTGAAGAGATGCAGCCTCACCCGGTGACGATTCGTACTCTCGATATCGGTGGCGATAAGGTTGTTTCCGGGCTAACCCTGCCGAGTGAAGAGAATCCGGCGATGGGCCTGCGGGGCGCCCGTTTCTCTTTGCGTGAAGGTGAATTGTTCAAAATCCAGTTGCGGGCCATTCTGCGTGCTTCTGCTTATGGTAAGGTGCGCATCCTGTTCCCGATGATCAGCGGCATTGTTGAGCTTCGGGCTTGTAAACGACTCTTGTGCCAGGTTCAGTCCGGATTGCAGGAAGAGGGAATTGATTTTGATCCAAAGGTGCAAATTGGTATGATGGTTGAAACCCCGTCGGCCGTTTTGCTGGCACCGTTTTTTGCCGAAGAGGTGGATTACTTTTCGGTCGGAACCAATGATCTGATTCAATATTGTCTGGCCGTTGATCGTGGCAATGAACATGTCGCATATTTGTATAATCCCATGCACCCCGCTATCTTGCGGGCTTTGAAAACAGTCTGTGCGGCTGCCGACCAGGCTGGCATTGATGTCTGTGTTTGTGGGGAGATGGCCGCCGAGCCGCTTTACACGCTCGTTTTGCTTGGTTTGGGCTTGCATGAACTGTCGATGAATCCAGCCAGTATTCCAAGAGTCAAGAGGGTGCTGCGTCAGCTGTCGCGTCAGGATGGACAGGCGCTGCTGGAGGAGCTTTTAGCTTTACGGACGAGTAAAGAGATAACCACCTGCCTTGAGCAACGAATGTGCACGCTTTTACCCGACATCTTTGAGAATGCCTTGATTTAGGTGCTTGGCAAAATCCCGTTGACTCAGATACGACTGATCAATAATATAACACGTTTGTTTTTTGAGATTACGCAGAAGGAGTACTGTATATGGCCATGACCGATTTTTTATTTACCTCAGAATCTGTCGGAGAAGGACATCCCGACAAAGTTGCCGACCAGATTTCCGATGCTGTGCTGGATGCCATTCTGGAGCAGGACAGTCACGCCCGAGTGGCCTGTGAAACCATGGTGACGACTGGCATGGCGATTATCGCCGGGGAAATTACCACGACTGCTTATGCTGATCTGCCGTCAATCGTCCGGGAGACCATCAAGGAGATCGGCTACAACGATTCGGCCATGGGTTTCGATTACGAAACCTGTGCGGTGCTGACATCCATCGGTCAGCAGTCTCCGGATATTTCTCAGGGGGTGACCGAAGGGGCGGGTCTGTTCAAGGAACAGGGTGCGGGTGACCAGGGGCTGATGTTTGGGTTTGCCTGCAACGAAACCCCGACATTGATGCCGATGCCGATCACTTTTGCTCACAAATTGACCAAGAAATTAGCCGATGTGCGCAAGAGCGGGCAACTGAATTTCTTGCGTCCGGACAGTAAATCGCAGGTTTCTATTCAGTATATTGATGATAAGCCGACGCGGATTGACACGGTGGTTATCTCTTCTCAGCATAACCCGGATGTTAAGTATGAAGATCTGAAAGAAGCGATTATCGAAGAGGTGGTCAAGCCGGTTCTGCCGGCCAATCTGCTTGACGACCGGACCCGTTTCCTGATTAATCCGACCGGTCGGTTTGTGATTGGCGGCCCGATGGGAGATTGTGGACTGACCGGGCGGAAAATTATCGTTGATACCTATGGTGGACAGGGCTCCCACGGCGGTGGTGCTTTCAGCGGGAAAGATCCCTCCAAGGTGGACCGTAGTGCTTCTTACATGGCACGCTATGTTGCCAAGAACGTGGTGGCTGCGGGATTGGCTCGCAAGTGTGAGGTCCAACTGGCCTACGCGATCGGTGTTGCCGAGCCTGTTTCGGTGATGATCAACAGCTTCGGTACCGGCAAGATTCCTTCCAATAAGATTGCCGAGATTGTCCGGGCCGAGTTTGATATGCGCCCGGCGGCTATTATTGAACAGCTTGACCTGCTCAAGCCTATTTATCGGCAGACTGCAGCCTATGGTCATTTTGGCCGTGAACTGCCTGGTTTTAACTGGGAAGTAACCGACCGTGTCGAATCGCTTAAATCCCGTGCTGGAATCTGAGTAGATATTTGAGGACAAGATAAAAAAGGGGTGAACCGATCGGTTCACCCCTTTTTTATCGTTGACCGTGAATCAATCGCGGAAGCGTTTGAGCAGATCCTGATAGGCATCGATCCGTCGGTCGCGCAGAAACGGCCAGATTCGGCGAACCGATTCGCTACGCTGACGATCGATGCCGACCAGCAGAACCTCTTCCTCCGCTTCACTTCCCCGAGCCAGGAGTTCCCCCTGGCAACCGGCGACAAAACTGTTCCCCCAGAACTGTATCC
>JADFVC010000441.1 GCA_015222355.1 Chloroflexota bacterium
ATATTGGGCACTTAGCCCGAACGGCCAGAGCCACACAGTCGGAGGGGCGGGAATCCATGATTATGTCGGTGCCGTTTTGGTTCAGGATCAGTCGGGCATAAAAGGTGCCCTCTTTCAGCTCCGTGATCTCGATACGGGATATTTTCACATCGAGTTCCTGCAATGTCGACAGCAGCAGATCATGGGTAAGCGGTCGGGGCATCTTGTGATTGGCCAGCCCGATCAGGATCGCCTGGGCTTCCAGGGAACCGATAAAAATCGGTACCGCTACTTCCGCCCCGATCGGCTTTATGAGCACGGCGCTGCCCTGTTCGGCTTTGGCGACTGTCCACACTTCAGCGGGTACCAGCATGACTTATCTTTGTACCATCCTCCCTCAATAATAGAGAAAAAAGAGACTCCGGGCAACCGGTGTGGCAAACCTCCAACCACGGCCCCGGCGAATCAGGTGGAGTTGTTGCCAATCGAGCGAGCAGGAGCCCGACTCAGTTTCTCCAGCGGACTGATCACACCGGTCTTGTTTTTCCTGGCGACATGGGTGTAGATCATGGTGGTCTGTACATTCGAGTGCCCGAGAAGCTCTTGGATGAATCCGGATATCATAGCCTGCTTCGATCAGGTGGGTAGCAAAGCTGTGATGCAGAGACTGGACCGCCGCATGTTTCATCATGCCGAAATCCCTGGCCGCTCCATGAACATGTTTCTGGAGGGTTTTGGCATATAGATAGTAACGGTACGTCCTGTCCGTCCGCGGATCCACGGAGAGGCGGCGGAAGGGAAAATCCAGTACCACGGCCACTCATACCCCGCACTTGGGTATTTCCGTTCAAGCGCATAGGGAAGCGGCACGCCGGGGCGCTTTTCCTGCCGGTCGGATACAGTAGCGACGGCGAACAACTTGCAGGTGCCGGTCTGCCTCCTGGTGAAGACAGGGCGGCACAACATATCACTCCAGCTGATCGCCCGGGCGATCGCCCGCGGCTTTGGTGGAGTGGGATGTAATTTGAGAGGGCCAGCTCGCGGGCGGCAGCTGAGCTCAGAAATTAGACGTCAACAGGATTATGGCTTTTCCAATCAACCTTGAAATAGCCCATTCAACAGACCACCCCAAAACGACACATTACCATCAATTGAAACGCTTGATTAGTGCAAGCATATATGCTATCTTAGCCATCTGTGAAGGTTACTCTCGATACCAATATCATTTACCAGGCGCTTGATAGCAGTGTGGGAGCATCTCACGCTATTCTACAAATGATTCGCGCCGGCGAGGTGCAGGTAGCAATCTCAGTTCCTGTGTTTGAAGAGTACCGGGATGTTTTGTATCGCCCAAAAACCATAAAGGAAACAGGTCGTTCGCGGGAGGACATGGAGAAGGTATTAGATTTCATCGCTCTGGTTGGGGTTGCAACACCAATTGATTATCTATGGCGGCCAAATCTTAGAGATGATGCAGACAATATGTTTGTTGAGCTCGCTTTGGCTAGCGGAAGTGAATACCTTATTACCCGAAACGTCCGGGACTACACAATTGACAATGAATTAATACTGGATTCATTCACTATTGCAATACCGTCTGATTTCCTGAAGATCTGGAGAAGAAGACATGGAAAATAAGAAAAAGAATACACTGACAATACGCGTCCCTGAAGATCTTAAGTCACGAATAGAGAAATATTCTGCGATGCAGGGTGTATCAATTAATCAGTTTGCACTTTATGCATTTACCAAAGAATTGGGAGAACTGGAAACCAACCGATACTTTGCTCGAATACTAAGAGAGAGGAACAAACAAGAGATACTTGCCGGATTTGATGCGATAATGGAAAAAATTCCTAAGAAAGAGGTGCCCGACTGGGACAAGAAAAGATAGATCAACGTCCAACAACGAACTGGAGCAGACCGCTGAAGGGACGATTGTTTCGGACGGGATTAAATATATGTTCCGAATGTGAAGCTTTGGATTGGCGCGGCTGCTCAGTTCAGCGTAATAAGGACACAAGAATCTGCAATATTGACCCGAAGACTTATACAAATGGTAAAGAAGCTGCCTTGCAAAATCGTCGTATTATTTCGCATAGGTACCGACGAACACAGAAGCGACCCACCTTTACATTATGGCATCGATTCATGAAATATGCTTGACAAAGCATGCGTGAGTACATATCATTACTATAGAGGAAGAATATATGGCGATTTTGCAGGTTAGAGACATAGATGACCGGATATATGAAAACCTGAAAAAGATCTCGAAGCAAAACAAACGATCGATCAGCCAAGAAGTCATCCATATCATCGAAATGTATTTATCGGATCCGCAAATACTAAAAAAGAAGAATAGTACGGAAGAGTTCTTAAGAC
>JADFVC010000442.1 GCA_015222355.1 Chloroflexota bacterium
GTCGCCGACCACGCCGAGAATAATCCGATCGGCTCCGGTCGACTGGTGAAAATCACAATCCTGCTCGACCAGAAATTGCTTGACCTGTTGCAGGTCGTCTTCAGTCGCCGTTTTTTTCATGATTACCAGCATGACAGTTATTTCCCTTTCGAGCGGATACGTTCCAGGCTGCGACTTTCGTCAATCACCCGTTCAAATAAGCGTACGATTGCCGCATCGTCCAGCGGGCCTGGATTGATCCCTTTCATCCGCTCAAAAATCAGCTTTTCCCGTTTTGGATCGTAGATCGGCAGATCAAGAGTTTTCTTGATCTGGCCGATCTCAAGAGCTAAGGCTGCGCGCTCGTTAAAAATGCGCAATAGTTCATCGTCCAGTTGATTGATTCTCTTCCTGATTGTATCGATGCCCAAAATCGAATCCTTTCAGGTCGCCTGATTTTGTGTTGCCGGAATGCGTGGCCCGGGGATCACTGTGTCGTGGCAGAAATTTTCGTCATCGGTCTGCGGATAATCGATGGTGAAGTGCAGTCCGCGACTTTCCCGGCGCATCAGGGCACTCTGAATAATCAGTTTGGCCACGGTGGTGATATTGCGCAGTTCAATCAGGTCAGAAGTAATATAGAAGTCCCAATAGTATTCGACAATCTCTTGCTGAATCTGATTGATACGCCGCAGGGCCCGGTGCAGGCGTTTGTCGGAACGCACGATGCCGACATAATTCCACATGCTGCGGCGGACTTCGTCCCAGTTGTGGGCCACGACAACCTCTTCATCGCTGTTGGTGGCACTACCGCAATCCCAGGGTTCTATCGGCGGCAGGGGTGGATAGCTTTCGCTGCATCGCTGCCGGGAGGCATCCGCGGCTGATTTGGCAAAGACGATTCCTTCGAGCAGACTGTTGCTGGCCAGACGGTTGGCTCCATGTAAACCGGTGCAGGCGACTTCACCGATGGCAAACAGGTTGCGGATGCAGGTTTCACCATTCCTGTCCACTTGCAGGCCGCCGCAAAGGTAGTGTGCTGCCGGGACAACCGGGATCGGCACCTTGGTCATGTCGATGCCGTACTCGAGACAGGTCTGGTAGATGGTCGGGAAACGATCACGGATATAGTCGGCAGACATGTGGGTGATGTCGAGGAAAACGCAATCATCACCATGTTTTTTCATTTCGTTATCGATTGCTCGGGCGACGATATCCCGTGGTGCCAGATCTTTGAGCTGGTGATAATCGGGCATGAAAGCATAACCGTCACGGCGGCGCAGGATCGCCCCCTCACCACGGACCGCCTCGGAAATCAGGAACGATTTGGCATGGGGGTGATACAAGGTCGTGGGGTGAAACTGCATGAACTCCATGTTGGCGACAGTGGCCCCGGCACGCCAGCCGATGGCGACACCGTCGCCGGTCGCAATGTCCGGGTTGCAGGTGTACAGGTAGACTTTGCCGGCCCCACCCGTGGCCAGCACGGTGAAGCGGGCGCCGAAGGCAATGACTTTGTTATTTTTGATGTCGAGAATGTAGGCCCCGAGACAGCGGTTGACATCGAGTGTTTGTCGCAGAACTTTGTTCTCGGTAATCAGATCAACGGCAATGTGCTGCTGATACAGAGTAATGTTGGGGTGTTTTTGTGCCGCTTCAACCAGGGCCCGTTCGATCTCACGCCCTGTTGCGTCTTTGGCGTGAAGAATCCGCCGGTGACTGTGGCCGCCTTCACGGGTCAGGTCGTACTGGTCCGCTTCGTTGCGGCTGAAATTGACACCCCAGTCGATCAGGTCCGCCACGGCTTTGGGACCGGCTTCAACCACCAGATCGACAATCTCCCGATTCGGCAGTTGGGCCCCGGCGACCATGGTATCTTCAGCATGGGAAGAAAAGCTGTCTTCCGGGGAAGAAACGGCGGCAATACCACCCTGGGCCAGCTGTGTTGCGGTGATATCGATATCGCGTTTGGTAATCAGTGAAACAGGACCCTGGTCTGCAACTTTCAAGGCGTAGGACAGACCAGCGATCCCAGTGCCTATGACCAGGAAATCAGATATGATGTTCATTGGTTATATGTCCTCACCGGCGTCTGGACAGGGTTGCTTGAGAGGAGTGAAATTCATCTGCAACATTATCGGGTGCGGCACCATTGATGTCAAGTCGTTAGCGGTTGTTATGGTTGTATTTCACGAGTAAATCCATTAAGGTTACAAAATGTTCATAAAAAGGCGTCATCTGATTATTTTCCTGTTCTTCTTGGTGTTTCTGCAGCTGACACTCTGTGCTCATGGTGCGATCTACCGGCACATCGACGAGAATGGCATGCTGCATTTTACCAATGTGCCAAGCAGTGGTCAGTTCCGTTTTTATCGACAGGAAGGAGAGACGTACCGGCTGGAAACACTGATCAGGCGTTTTGCGGATAAATTTCAATTGGACGCTGCCTTGATCAAAGCGGTGATTAAGGTCGAGAGTGATTTCAACCCGCGCGTGGTTTCCCGAAAGGGGGCACAGGGGTTGATGCAGTTGATGCCGGAAACCGCTGTTGAGGTTGGTGTCAGCAATCCTTTTGATCCCGGACAGTCAATTCATGGCGGCTCTTTCTATTTACGTAAAATGCTTGATTCTTTTGACCGGAACCTCGATTATGCCTTGGCTGCCTACAACGCAGGGCCAAGTGCCGTGCGTAAATTCGGAGGGATTCCCCCCTATGAGGAAACCCGGAATTATGTTAAACGGGTCAAGTATTATTATGATTATTATCGTCGCTTAAAAGGTAATTTTTGATGAGTCAAGACGTTAAATTGATGAACCTGCCGAATATTTTGACCTTGACACGAATCGCCGCTGTGCCGGTGGTGGTGGCATTACTGATGTTTGAATCCCGGGTGAACTGTTTCTGGGCAACGATTATTTTTTCTTTAGCGGCGATTACCGATTGGCTGGACGGATATCTGGCGCGCAAGTGGCACATTGAGACCGTGCTTGGCAAGTTTTTGGACCCGCTGGCTGATAAATTGATCGTCATGGCTGCTCTGATAATGCTGATCCCACTTGATCGCGTTCCGGCATGGGCGGTTTTTTTAATTCTTGCCCGGGAAATGCTCGTGACCGGACTGCGCTCCATTGCCTCATCTGAAGGAATCGTCATTGCTGCGAGCCCCTTGGGTAAATACAAGACGATCTTTCAGATGGTGGCCATTGTCGGACTGTTGTTGCATTATCCTTATTATTGGTTCTTCGGTGTTCAGTTCGATTTTCTCTACTCTTCGTTTCACAATGTCGGGATGTTTTTCTTTTATATCGCCTTTGTGCTGACGCTATGGTCGGGGGGGGATTATCTGGCGAAGTTCTTCAGAGTTTTCTTGAAATAGCCAACATGCTGATTTGTAATGATTTTTTATCAATGGAAAAAAACGTAATTTTTTATTGACACCCTGTAAACCGTTTTGCTATAAATGCATCCGCTCGTTACTGCGGGCCTGACTGAGCGGGAATAACTCAGTGGTAGAGTGCAACCTTGCCAAGGTTGACGTCGCGAGTTCGAATCTCGTTTCCCGCTCCAAAAAATCCAAGAGACCAGGTTATTAACCTGGTCTCTTTTTTTTTGCTTAAATGTCTACGGATCATATTTAACAAGTACGCATATTATCATCTAAAAAGTTACTTGCGCTTCCTGACCAAACACGGCTTGAATTCTTCACGGTAACAACCCGCAAAAAAGTGATGGCTGCTGAAAAATAAGAGCCGGGGTCGGACCAGGACAACTGACTGATATTATTGAATAAAGTGTCAAATTATGGCCCTAAAAAGGCCTTAGAATGCTGTTTTCGGGGCTGAAATAGATTTTTGATTAATTTTGTTGGGAGGGGACAATGCCGCGTGCACACTGCTATTACCAGCCAGGTCTTGCTTAATGCATAATCCCACCGATGCGAAGATTTGAGTGCTTTATCTCCGCGTTTTCCACGGAGATAAAGCCTTGCCTTTGCGGAGAAAAGTGGTTATATTATCCGCATATTGTGCGGAGCATGTGATATGACAATCTACATCTGGCAACACCCTGACTGGCCCAACTGGATCTATGACGTGACGCGCTTGGCAGCGCCGCTGGCATTGGTGCGGCATGCCCAAGGAAGATTGCTGGGGCGGATGGAATCCCTCGGCTTCACGTTGCGGGACGAAGCTTGGCTGCAAACCCTGACGCAGGATGTCGTCA
>JADFVC010000443.1 GCA_015222355.1 Chloroflexota bacterium
GATATGGGGGAGCTGGCGGATGACGTCCCTTTTCTCCCGGCGGATCAGGATCGGCTGCAGGCGTTCCTTGAGGCTCTGCAGGTTGTAATAGCCGGTGATCTTGTTCTTCTGCCGGGCATCGAAGCAGCAGTGCCGGTAGGAGAATTCCCAGAGAGGGGAGAGAAGTTTCGGATCAAGAAAGTCAACGATGGAGTAGAGGTCGACCAGCCGGTTCTCGATGGGGGTGCCAGTAATGACCAGGGCGTGCTTCTTGGGGATCTGCTTGATCACGGTGGCCGTCTGGGTTTCGTAATTCTTGATCCGCTGGGCCTCGTCGAGAATAATGAAATCAGGGGCGAAGGCCTGCAGCAGCGGCAGATCGCGCAGGGTCGCCTCGTAGTTGCAGATCAGAAAATAGGCGTCGGAATCCCGGTAGAGGGCGGCCCGTTCCTCGGCATTGCCTTGGATCACCACTGCTTTTTCCTGACAGAAACGCTCAATTTCCCGCTTCCACTGATCCTTCAGGGAGGCGGGGCAGACGATGAGGGTGCGCTCGAAGCCGAAAAGGTCCTTTTTCAACACGGCAGTGCTGATCGCCTGCAGGGTTTTACCCAACCCCATCTCATCAGCGATGATCGCCCTCTTGCGGTACAGGGCGAATTCGATTCCCTCCTGCTGGTAGGGGTAGAGTTCGGCGGTGATGCGGGAGAAGTCCGGTCGGCTTTTTTCCCGGACGTCGTCCAATAGACGTGCGTCGAAAAATTCCTCCACGGCATCGAGAACCTCGGGGCGGATGCGAACCTCCTTGAGCTCCCGCGCGCTATCGATGAAGGCGAGGAATTCCGCCTCCTTTTCGGGAATAAGGCTCTGTTCGGGAGTGAAAAACTCTGCGATCAGGGGCGCTACGGCGGCGGTGAGTTCATGAGGGTAAAACCAGGAAATCCGATCCTCGTTACGAGGATCGAGGAAAATTTCGACAAACGGGTATTCCTGCCCCGTAGACGGAGTCTGCCCGCGCTTTTTGAACTGGGTGAAGGCATGCATCAGATGCTTGCAGGTCCCCAGTTTGTTGCTGCGGTAATCGGGACAGGAGCAGTAGCCCTGCTCGGTCTCGATGTCACGAAAGGTCAGTTTGTAGAGGATGGCCCGCTCGTTGAGCAGTTCATGCTCGCCGAAGGGATTGTCGGCAAAATCGATGCGATATTCGGCCTTTTCCGCCTTGTCCCGCCGCTCGTCGAGGACCCGCTTGATCATCCCTTCGCGAGTGTAGGTCTTGCCCGATCCGGTTTCCGGGATCTCGTCCCGTTGCAAAAAATCGGCGAGCTCCAGCAGCCCGGCCACCGCGTGGTGGCACTCGGCGTGGGGGGCCTTGCAGCTGCACCGGGTCGTGACCACGTCCTCCTTGAATTCGATGGTCAGATCAAAATCCTTGAACTCGTCGTCGATGGCGATATGGAAATGGTCCCTTGCGCAGGTCAGCAGCCGACACTGGCCGTTGACATACAAGGCATGGGCCTTGCGCAGGGTCAGGGGAGTGACGGCGGGGTGGGCCTTGATGGCGGCGAGTTTCTCTTTGATCTGCTTAAGCATGGGGACCTCCGGGGATAAAAATAACGGCGCACTCTACCACGGGCTGAAAGTCCTTTTCCAGTGCCGGGTCTATTTCTTGCGGGATTTATTTTCGACCCGCACTGCGGAAACAATTACGGCCTGCCGATTGCTGGATGTCGCCGTGGAAAGCTGATAGAGTGGGGCAGAGCAACCTCAGCATCGCTGAAAGCTGCGTTATTCGGCAGTCTGTTCTGAACAGCGGTAATTTTTTCGGGAGTGAATCCATGACGTTCGATAACCGTATCGGGGAGGCCGAACGGCTCCAGCAGGAGATCAATCAGCACCGGCCGCTGGGCAGGCCCATGCTCCGGCAGCTCAAGGAGTATTTCCGGGTCGGTTTGACCTGGGCCAGCAATGCCCTGGAAGGGAACAGCCTAACCGAGACGGAAACCAAGGTGGTAATCGAGGACGGCATCACCATCGGCGGCAAACCACTGAAGGACCATTTCGAAGCCATCGGCCATGCGGAAGCCTTCGACTATCTCGAAAAACTGGCCAGGCGAAAGAAGATTGCCGAAGGGGACATCCTGAAGCTGCACAAACTCTTCTACCTCCGGATCGACCCGAATCAGGCGGGACGCTACCGCCGGCAGAATATCGTCGTGACCGGGACGGATTTTGTCTTTCCCGCTCCCAGCGAACTCAAGGGGCTTATGGGAGGGTTGGCTGCGGACATCATCCGCCTTCGGGAAGAGCACCACCCCATTGCCTTTGCGGCCCTGCTCCACAACCGGCTGGTAACCATCCACCCCTTTGCCGATGGCAACGGACGGACGGCCCGGCTGCTCATGAACCTCGCCCTTTTGCAGGCAGGGTACCCGGTCACCATCATTCCGCCGGTGCTGCGCAGCGAATACCTTTCGGCGGTGCGGAAGGGGAACGCCGGGGACCATGATCCCTTCATCAACCTGCTCTCTAACATGGTTTATGAGAGCCAGAAAGATTACCTGCGTCTGCTTAGGAGCTTGGAGCGGAAATAGAGAGGGGGCAATGCCCTCTGGCATTTGCCAAGGAGGTTGAAGGTGGATCCGCCGGGGCAAACATCGGGTGTTCGCGACCCTTTTTATCTCGGCATCAGAGCAGGTAAAGCTCCCATTCAGGAGTCCCCTTCGGGACCACCTTCATCTCGCCGGAATAGCCGTCCACCTGGTACTCCCACTCGACACCCTCGCTTTCATAGGCCTGGATCCGAACGTCGTCCCTGTAGCCGAGCTCCAGCAGATCCCATTGGGCCTGGGCTTCTGAAACCCCGTAGCGTTTGCAATAAGCCTGAACAAGGTTTTTCGGATAATTCTGGCTGAGCCATTTTCGGGCATTGTGCAGGCGCCCTTCCTGATTCAGACGTTTGCGGCTCTTTTTCGCTTTCATTGTCTCTCCACTATTGTGCATGCTATCGGTCCATGCCCGACCTTGTATGTTCGCCGTTCCCTTGGTAGGAGCGACATTCCTGTCGCGATGGTTCTTGCTTAATCGCGGTCAGGAGACCGCTCCTACGAGGCGTAGTGGTTTTTCAGGGGCGAAGGCATACGTATGGTATGTCGAGATCCTGAAAAACTGCTGCAACGTCGGAGGGCGGACTTTTCGCGACGCCATCAACTCTTACAGTGTTTCTAAAGACTTGACTGCCGAGATAAGGAACGTTAAAAAATGGTTTCAGTAAATTTAACACTCGGGCTCCAATTTTCAGGGGTCAGCACAACCGGGAAAGGACCACCATGGACGAATATAGAGCAGAAGTTAAAGAACTGCAGATTGGCCCACAGATTCGCCAACTCCGGCAAGATCGGCGCATGACCCTGCAGGACCTTTCTCGGAAGACGGAACTCTCCAAGCCCCTTTTGTCACAGATCGAAAATGAACAGGTCATCCCTCCCCTGGCAACCTTGCTGCGGATCGCCAAGGCGCTGCAAGTTCCGTTACAGACCTTTTTTGAAGAGGAGGACAATACCCAGAAATGCCTGGTCGTCCGGGCTGGCGACTCCCCCAGGCAACATCAGCGGCCGAGCCATGACGGCCCACCACAACCTTACCATTATCATTCCCTGGCATATGGCAAAAAACATAAACATATGGAACCATTCCTCATGGAATTCGATCCGACGCAAACCAGCAATATCCAATCCGTGCAGCATGTCGGTGAAGAATTCCTCTATGTCCTGGAAGGCCGTGTGCAGCTGAGTCATGGTGAAGAAACCTACATATTAAACGCCGGAGATTCAGTGTACTGGGATTCCAACGAACCACATAGCCTTAAGGCACTTGGTGATCAGACGGCCCGCGGGATCGCCGTACTTTACACGAAAAATTAACTGCCGCGCGGCACCATAGCAGCAAACTTTCTGTTATGCTTTCGGCAGAGCGAATTGTTAACTAGTTGTCCATCCAGAAATTCTGGATAGACACTATGACGTTTCCGAATGAAAACTAACCATCAGCAAATTTCAGGAGGATCAACATGGCGAAGGTGGGTGTCATTCTCTCTGGTTGTGGCGTGTACGACGGCAGTGAGATCCATGAAGCCGTCATTACCCTGCTGGCACTTGATCGAGCAGGGGCAGAAGCCGTCTGTATGGCTCCGGATATGGAACAGGGAGTCGTTAATCATCTGACAGGTGAACCGGTTGAAGGTGCGGTGCGTAACGTTCTCGAAGAATCAGCACGGATCACCCGTGGAAATATCTCCGATATCGCCACTATCTCGGCAAGTGATATAGACGCTCTGATTCTGCCAGGCGGCTTCGGCGCGGCGAAAAATCTCTGTGATTTTGCCTTCAAAGGCCCGGACTGCAAAGTTCACCCGCAAGTCGCCCGCCTGGTTTGGGAAATCGTCACAGCAAAGAAACCGCTGGCAGCCATCTGCATCGCACCAGCCCTGGTTTCCAAAGTCCTCGGCAATGAACAACTGGCTCACCAGCTGAC
>JADFVC010000444.1 GCA_015222355.1 Chloroflexota bacterium
ACCACAGACCTTGTTAATCGTCATCACTCCAGCTTTGCCGGGAACACCGGCCTTAATCGCCGCCATGCGTGCCGGGGCCTGCCCCTCCCCCGCCTGTACGACCTGGCCCATAATTACTTCGTCAATATCTTCTTTATCAACGCCTGCACGTCTGACCGCCTCGGCGATCACAATCGCTCCCAGTTCATGTGCTTTCACGGAAGAAAGACTGCCCAAAAACGTGCCCGTCGGCGTGCGGCAGGCCGAAAGAATAACCGGATCGTTCGGTTTATTCGCCATTTATTTTACCCTCCAAAATATTATAGCGCCGTCTGGTGCGCATTGATATCATACCCGATGAAAAGATTGTCAGACCGCCTTCCGTTACTCCAATTTTTTCAACTCAACCAGCACTTCCTCGGTATCGACTAATTGCCCCTCGGTGCAGTTGACTTTGATTACCTCGGCCGGATAGGGAGCAACCAGCGGGTTTTCCATTTTCATCGCTTCAACGATTACCAGCTTTTCTTTCGCTTGCACGGTCTGGCCTTCTTCCACCAACACCTTGACGACTTTGCCCGGCATCGGCGGAAGAACTTTGGATTTGTCCCCCTGCGGGCCATGTTCATCAGTGAAAGTATCTCCATCGCCGGCCGCGGGCAGAACAAATTTAAAATCGCCGTCCGGAGTGGAGACGTATACTGTATTTCCGTCCCTGACTGCAACCAGCCGGTAGTTTTTCCCATTAGCTGTAATCAGGTACGTCGCGGAATCAAGGGAGACATGTGCGAATTCAGTTCTTTTCTCACCATCGATCAAAACTACCGAATTTTTCCGGATTTCGGCGCGGATGGCCAACGGTTCATCTTTATACAACAAGTCGAAATCCATTTACATCTCCCACTGGCCGAGTTGGGTCCAAACCGACGTGAGTACTTCTTTCCCGCCTGACGTGGCGGCGGCCAACTCACGGCGCGACAGAGCCAGCACACATGCGGCGCGGGCCAGGTCGAATTGATCGACGGGGGTTTCTTTTTCCCATGCTGGCAAATGTTGATCGATAAACCCGGTAAATGTGTTCCCGGCGGCAAACTCCGAATGCTCCAGGACGGCCTTGAGAAATTGCACGTTGTTTTTAATCCCCAGGATCTTATAGTCAGACAGCGCCAGAAGCATCCGCTTTACCGACTCATGTCGGTCTTTACCCCAGGTGATAACCTTTGATAATATCGGATCGTAAAACACCGGCACCTCACACCCTGAATAAATCCCTGAGTCAATACGGAGATTCGGTCCCGCCGGTTCATGAAGGTATACGATTTTCCCCGATGACGGCAGAAAACCACTCTCAGGATCTTCGGCGTAGATACGACACTCGATAGCGTGACCGCGTGGGACCAGATCGGCCTGCGTGAAGGGCAGCGGAAAACCGGCTGCGATTCTTATTTGCTCTTTGACCAGATCGACACCGATCGTCATTTCGGTAATTGGGTGTTCGACCTGGATACGAGTGTTAACTTCGAGGAAGTAGAAATCG
>JADFVC010000005.1 GCA_015222355.1 Chloroflexota bacterium
AAAGGCCCCCCGAAGAGGACCTTTGTGACGAAGCTGCATAATGAGACGAGGCGACAACTATCTTGACACCCGCCGCGAGGAACTCTGGCTCATTCGCAAAAGTAGTAAGTTTTGAGAATTGTCAACCCCCACAACCAATAGCCCGATAGAGTATGAATCTTTTATTTATTACAGAAAAATTAGCGGAGTTTTGATGAAATGATCCACTTCAGTATGATTCTTTATTTTTCGGAGAAGCCTTTGAGGTAGCATCTAATGGCGGTTTGCAATCGTCGTAGTATGAAACTTTATTACTCACCTACAACAGCCCTCTCCAGCGCTCAACGTCATATCTTCCTGCAGATAGCTGATGGCATCGTTCAACCGGCCGATCTTACCACCGAACCCGGTCTGAAAACGCCGGGCCATCTCTTCATCTTCAAAGCTGAGCATCGATGGACTGCAACAGGGGGCGGCAACGCCACCCATCACGAAATAGGAATTCTGGGCTGAATGCAGTTTACCGGTCAAGAAATCAGCAGTCAGTGCCATAGCGATCTGATCCCCAAACATCAAGTGCGCTGAAATTCCACAGTGTGGACAGCAGGCGACTTTTTGTTCGCCATTTTTCATGGTCAAAGTGTAGAGCAGTTGTTTGCTCGGCGGACGGTAGCAGATGAGACAACTCCCCTGTTCGAGGCGAGCCTCATAACGGCCGTCGCGGTCTCGAACCAGTTTTTCAATCCGGGCAGCACCACCATGGATACGCTTCAACACCTGCCGCTGTTCCAGCAGGTCAAGATCACGGTGAATCGTCATTTTCGAAACACCAAAGCGCTTGACCATTTCCGAAAGGCTTAAAGTCCCCTCTTCTTCCAGCCAAACCAGCAATTCTTTACGTCGTTCTGTCGATTTCATCGTCAATCCTGTCAGCAAAACAGCAGCAAATCAATGTTCGTCAACTATCAACAATTCTCAACCGCCTGACAATACACAGATTGTGAGAAATTAAACTCATCAGCAGAAATGAAAGATAGCAGCTATCTGTTATCAAAACAACAGAAAACCACCCCCTTCGCCAGCCCTCCAAGCCGTTGAAAAACAAAAAAAAAGGCCCACGCTTTGTCAGCATAAGCCATTTAAATCTAAACAGTGTGATTCACCCAAAGATCAACGAACCTGAACCACTTCCTTGACCTCGGGAATATTCTCCATCAAAGTTCTCTCGATACCCATTTTCAGAGTTATGGTGGACATGGGGCAGGAACCACAAGCACCGGTCAGCTTAACGCTGACAATTCCGTCCTCACTAACATCGACCAGTTCGACATCTCCGCCGTCAGCCTGCAGTACAGGACGTACCTGATTCAGGACTTCTTCTACTCGTTCTTTCATCGGATTCCTCCATTAGGGTAAATATTCCTAGCAGTATAACGCCCATCATAGGCCGCGAACAAGGCCGGTTAAAACATCCCCGGCGGCATGCTGATATCCTTGATTCTCCGGGCACAAAGCAACTCAGGAATCCCGACTCCCTTCCCCTGAACCAGCACTTTAAAGCTATCGCCCATGCCGCCTTCCGGCATGACCAGATTTTTCAGAGTCAACCGCAAAGCCTGTGCCTTCTGCGGATCAGCTTCCCGCATCTGTAAAGCGACCAATGCCTCAAGAAAACCGAGACCCATCAAAAAACGATATTGTTCTCCGAAATAAAGACTTGTCAAACCATGCTGCTCGCCTATTTTCTGTAGCGCAGTAAAATCAACGTGCGCAGTAATATCCTGACAACCGACCCGCTGATAAGGATTATCGTTCGACTGGTGTTTATGATAGCAGAGCAGCGTCCCGTTACGCCGGAAAGGAGCAAACAATTCTTCAGCCGGATAGCCGTAGTCAATCGTCAGCACGAAGCCGCGTTGGAGAACCTTGCAGACCGTTTCCATCCAGCTCAATGCCTGCAGGTTTATTTCGGCGCGATTCCCCTCCAACAACATTGTCCCGATCAGCTTGAAATATGCTTCAACGGCCGGGTTATTCAAGGGCCGCACGTCTTCGACAAAACCTTTCTCACTGTTGACGACGTAAATCTCCTGCAACTCGCCATCCTGCTTGTCGAGCCGGTGGACAGGAAAGGCGTCAATCAGCTCATTACTCAGAAAACAACCCTGCATCCCCTGCAGATCTTCCAAACGACACCAGGCAACCCGACCGGCATCGACATGACGCTGCAATTGACTCGCCTGCCCCATCTGGTCATCAGGACTGATCTCGGCTATGCGGTAATTCACCACTTGATAGAACTCGGGAAACTCTTCGGCCAGAGCATCGAGAATATCGAGACAGAGATACCCCTTTCCCGCCCCCTGTTCGGCAACGGTGAACTCGCCCCGACCAAGCAATTGCCACATCTGTTCCAACTGCCGGGCAATCAAGCGACCGAACAGGGAATGCACACTTGACGAAGTAAAAAAATCCCCCTCTTTACCAATCCGATTTCGTGGCGAAGTGTAATAGCCGAACTCCGGATGATAGAGGCACTGCTCCATAAACTCAGCAAAAGTGATTCCACCTGTTATCTCAATTTTACGGCGAAGGAACTCAACCAGCTCCCTGTTTTCTTCGACAGCCATCATCGCTACGACACTCTCCAGCAAGAAAGTTGAAAGGCGCGATTATAGCCAGCCACAGCGGCAAACACAAGGGGCCATTCCCGGATTTTCAACGAACACCCTCGAAAAAGGGAAAATACATAAAGAACAGCAGGTTAAACAGAGCACACCTGAGTATAAATGACTTTTATTTGGCAGGTGATTTTTCCCCGAAGGAGAATTCATGACACTTGAACTTGGCGAGAATTCATGTCATTGTGCTTAGCTGACTGGAATGGGCATGTCTTTACAGTTGAAATAAACTGGATTTTACAGCAGCGATTAAATGTCTCGGCGGGTTCATGCAGGGCCGTTTGATCTTCATGAATTTTGACCATAAACCCGGCTCCTGCTCCTCGTAAGCAGCGGCAATTATTATCGACCGACAGCCAGCAAGAGCTGTGAAACTGGAGAAAGAAACTTATGGCGATCATTACTATCTCCCGTGAAATGGGCAGTGGAGGAATCCCGATTGTTCACCAGGTGGCCGAAGAGCTTGGTTACAAGTTGATTAATGGCGGCACAATCAAAAATCTTGCCTCCGATTATGGCCTCACTGATGAAACCCTGCAACAGATAGATGAAAAGCCGCCTGCGTTTATCGAACAGCTCGACCGACAGATCGAACTCGACATGAACCGCATTCAGTTAATTGTCCTTGAAGAGGCCCTCAAGGGGAATGTTATCATCTACGGTCGTGGTGGACAGGATCTGCTCCCCGGTATCAACAGTGTATTCAGGGTGCGGGTCATCGCACCGTTTGAAGAACGCGTCGAGCGCTGGGCTGAGCAGGAGTGGATCGACCCGGATCTGGCACGTTCACTGGTTCGTAAAAGCGACCAGCAACGAGCCGGTTTTATCAAATACTACTTCGATCGCAACTGGACCAACCCAATCGAGTACGATCTGGTGATCAACACTATGCGGCTGTCAAATGATACTGCCGTCAAATTGATCGTCGACGGGGTCAAAGATCAGAACTTGGTCGAGAAGAAAAGTGCGGCCAAAGACAAACTCAGGGATCTTATCTTGCGAAAAAAGATCCAAATCGCCCGGTTGGCCGATAAACGGATCAAAGACCTCTGGTTTAACATCAAGGTCGAGGATGGGCATGTGACATTTTCCGGTCACGTCTACAGTGAAGCGGAACGGCAGGCGGCGATGGATGGTGTCAATCAAGTAGATGGAGTCACCGGCATGACTGACGACCTGAAGATTGTCGGTTATCGCAATGTGCCGGCGGACAACTGATCCGGGAATTAAAGACTGTACCAGACGCTGGACACTGCCGGCGTTTTGTTTAAAACTTGATGGCGTCGCAAAAAGTCCGCCCTCCGGCGTTGCAGCAGTTTTTCAGGATCTCGACATACCATATGTATGCCTTCGCCC
>JADFVC010000445.1 GCA_015222355.1 Chloroflexota bacterium
GCGTAGACAGCTACGCCTCCGCGCAGTCTCTTAATTTCCTTGACCTTGAGAAAAATTGCTCGTTTCCCATATGAAAACTTGCAGCGCACCCATCCGGAGTTTCCGGATGGGCACTATAATAAGGGTGGATTGAAAGTGAAGCCAGCATCAGATCCATATTCTAAAACTGCTGAGAAAATTGCAAATAGTTTGCCATCTACAACGAAAATATAAAAATATCATTTTATTCTTATTTTTCAAACAGCTGGAAGACTTTTACTGTAAAGGTTATGTTCAGAAGAGAATTTCACGCGGAAAGTGCTGCTGATTTAATAGGCAGTGTGTAAAAGTATCGCGCAAAAAAAAAGCATGATGACCGCGCTGGAAAACCGTATCAAGCGGCACGATATTCAAGAAACGTCAAACTTTCCACATGATAGGTCTGTGGAAACAGATCAAATGGCTGACTGGAAACCAGGCGATAACCACCCTGCAGCAGGGGTTTCAAATCTCTCGCCAAGGTTTGCGGGTCACAGGAAACATAGATTACGCGTGGCACAGGATTCCTCAGTAGCTCCTGCATAACAGCATGGGCACCAGCACGCGGTGGATCCAACAGCACCACATCGAAAGGATCCTGCCGGCTAAAAAAGGACAATGCTCCCTCGGCTGGTCTGGAATGAAATTCAACATGCCCCAACAGGTTCAATTCTGCATTCCGCCTGGCCATATCGATGGACGGGGCGGAATTTTCAACCCCGCAAACCCAAGCAGCACGCCTTGCCAGTGGCAAAGAGAAATTGCCCATTCCGCAATAGAGATCCAGAATTCGCTCTTTTCCACGGAGATCAGCCGTCTTTATCACTGAGTCGACAAGTTGTCGGTTTTGCTGAAGATTAATCTGGGCAAAGCCACCAGCTGCGTAAGTCAACTTGATCGGCGGCTGATCAACTTCAATTCGCAGTTCACCGTGGCCACGGACAGGATATAAGGGATTCTTCCGTCCAGTTTTAATCAGCACGTCAAGGGAATCATCGGTCAGCTGCCTGAGTAAATCAGCCAGAGCGCCCCGATCAACGCCGAGATAATGCACCACGGCCCGAGCTGATCCCTCATCGCCAACAGCTAAATCAATTTGTGGAATCTCCCCGGCAAAAGCTGTCGGAGCCAACAGGGTTCGCAGGGCTGCGAGACATTCATTGAGTTTTGTATCGATCACCGGACAGGATTCCACCGGCACGACAACATGGCTTTTCGTTTTAAAAAAACCGGTCATGAAACCGTTTGTTGTGAGATGACATTTAATCTGTACACGGCTGCGGTAATGCCACTCGTTAGCTGCCGGGACGATCGGTAACAACAGCCGCGGATCAACCGCACATTGACGGATCAACGTTTCGTGAAACAACCGTTCTTTCCAGATCAGTTGTTCAGCATAGGGCAGATGTTGCCACTGGCAACCGCCACATTGTTCAGCAACGGGACAGGGTGGTTTCCGACGTCGATCAGACGCCTCAAGAATCTCAACCAGTTTGCCCTCAGCATAACGTTTTTTTTCCTTGACCAGTCGACACTGAACCAGATCGCCCGGCGCCGTGCCCGGGATAAAGATCACCCGTCCGGCATCACGAGCAATCCCTGCCCCGCCGTTGACCAGACCTTCAATCCGCAATGGACCGAGCAATCGGGAATCAGTACAAGCCTCTATCACGGGCTATCAGGAACCGCTCGGGACAAAATTGTCTTTTGCAAACTGCAGAGTGGCAAAATAATCCGCCACTTTTTCTTCCCGGCGAATCAATTCGACACTTCCGTCGGCCCGTAGTAAAAGCTCTTTCGGCCGCAACCGGCCGTTGTACTGGAACCCCATGGCATGTCCATGGGCACCGGTGTCGTGCAATACCAACAGATCGCCTTCATTGATCTGTGGCAACTTGCGTTGCACGGCAAATTTATCATTGTTTTCACACAAGGAGCCGACGATATCATAAACGACCCTGTCAACCGACCCCTCTTTGCTCACCACATCGATATGATGATAGGCATCGTACAGTGCCGGGCGCATTAAAGAGGACATGCAGGCATCAACACCAATATATTTCCGGTAGGTATCTTTATGATTGATTGCCTTGGTCACCAGGCAGCCGTGCGGTCCGGTCATGTAACGTCCACTTTCCATGTACATGCGGGGGGCATAACCATGCTTTTCACGAAAGGCGGCGAACTGTGCGGTGATCTCCTTCGTCATGCTGTCAATGTCGAGCGGCGCCTGATCCGGCCGGTAGGGAATGCCGAATCCACCGCCGATATTGACGAATTCGAAACGGATGTCTAATTCCTTTTCCACGAGCTCGGCAACCTCCAGCACCATTCGCGCCGTCTCGACCATATAGCTGTAATCAAGTTCATTCGATGCCACCATGGTGTGCAAACCAAAACGTTTTGCCCCTCGCTCCTGAGCCTTGCGGTAAGCATCGATAATCTGCTCGTGAGTCACACCATATTTTGCTTCAACGGGGTTCCCGATAATGACATTCCCGGTTCTACGTGGACCGGGATTATAACGGAAGCAAATCAATTCAGGAAATTCCGGCACCTTGTCAATCAAGGAGATATCATCCAGATTGAGAACACAGCCACCCTCACCCGCTGCCGCCTGAAATTCAACCTGATCAGTATTGTTCGAGGTAAACATAATATCTTCACCCCGGCCACCAACCTGCCGACTTAAAATCAACTCAGGAATCGAACTGCAATCGAAACCAAAACCCATCTCATGCATCAGTTGCAAAATACGCGGATTCGGCAGTGCCTTTACCGCGTAATATTCTCGAAAACCATCAATTCCCGCAAAAGCCTTTTTAAGATTTTCACCCGTTTCACGAATACCGACTTCATCATAAACATGGAAAGGAGTCCCGTAATGCTCGGACAACTGCTCAACGATGGGAAACAAGCGATCTAGAAAACTTTGTGACATGGGCATAGCAACAACTCCAGCAGCTAGGTTATCGATTTAAATCAATTTTTCGTGTTTCTTTGATGGTATTCAAGACAATGTTGGTGCGCGTCGACATGTCAGATAGCAGCAATCACCGTAGCCAGCAGATAACCACTGTAGCCGACATAAACGGTGAGCAACAAGGCTCCCTCCAGACGATTGATGCGTCCTGGCCCTCGAAAACCGAAACCAACAACAAACAGGGCCAGAGTCAAGCCTCCCATGACAAGACAATCACGGTATAATACCTCTGGCCCAACCTGCATCGGCTGAATGGCCCCGGTAATACCAACAACAGCCAGGGTATTAAAAAGGTTTGAACCGAGCACATTCCCCAGCGCCAGGTCATGTTCCCCTTTGCGGGTTGCCGCTAACGCGGAGGCCAGCTCCGGCAAAGAGGTCCCGACGGAAACAATGGTCAAACCAATAATCAGATCACTGACACCAAAAGCGCGGGCAATTTCCACCGCCCCCAAAACCAGTATCCGCGAGCTGATCACCAGCAGAACCATGCCGACAAACAACCAGACTAAAGCTTTCTTCAACGACATTGGGGAAACTTCGAGGGTCACATCCATATCAGCAGCAAGGCTATCATTCCGATAGCGTAACCCCTGCCAAATCGACCAAGTCATCAGAACAGCGAAAACGCCCAACAACACCCAGGCGTCCAAACGAGACAACTGACCATCTGCAAGTTGAAAAACCGCCAACGCCGTGACACAAACCAAGACCGGCAATTCCTTACGTAAAATACTCGACTTGACGGTAATCGGGCTGATAATTGCCGTCAAGCCGAGGATCAAGGCAATATTGGCGATATTTGATCCGTAAGCATTTCCCAATGCCAGCCCTGGATTCCCCTGAGCTGCGGAAAAAGCAGAAACCACCATCTCCGGAGCAGAGGTCCCAAAACCGATAACCACCATACCGATTAGCAGTGTCGGCATACCGGCATGTAACGCTGTTGCCGCGGCACCGTCAACAAAACGGTCGGCACTCCAAACCAATAAAACCAGACCGCCAATCACAGCTACGGTTGCGAGGGTCAAAGACATATAAATCCTGAAGGAGAAAAAAGATTGGTGTTCAGCAGAGGATATAGATACGTATGCAGTGAGACTTGTCAAGCATAAGTAGAAATCAGCGATTAAACCTCTCGGTTTCCAGCGTGCCAAAGCCGTTGCGTCAATAAATCACAAACGCTCAAACAACCATTCTCTGTATGCCTCACCAGCATCTAAATTGATTTCAGACCGGTCGAAAGTCGGTTCGAGAACCGGAGTATGGCCGTGAACAATAATTTTATCTCACTTTTTAGCCGCTTTCCAAAAAGGTGTTCACTCCCGGAGAAAAGCCCGATCATTGGTTTTCTTTCCAGTTGGATCTTTCGGATCAACGCTGGCGTGGACAAAAATGCTGGTGTGGGAGACAGAAAAACCCAACGACTAAAATGGGAAATTTGCTGCCGTGTCCAACCAGCTCAGCGGACACAGCAGCAAAGCGTCTCGGTGAAAATCAATAGGATTTGCGAAATAGAGTCTTATGACAAGACGGACAGGGAGGAATTTTCACTGTCGATTTAAAATGCATCTCCTTGCCACAGTCTTTACAGGTCAAAGTTCCCGGACTGGTCACTTCACCGGTCTTAAATTCAAGCACCTGCTCCGATTTTCCTGCCAGTTCATTCAGCACATCTGCGGCTGTTGTCAGTAACTTCGCCAGCCCGCTCTGAACACCGGCAGCCACCCGGTGAGGTTCTACCGCATTGATGACGGCATCACGAGCCTGTTGAGATTTTTTACCCACTCCTGTCAGATCACGCCGCAGATACGTACTGACCTTCTCCGCCCGTTCACGGGTATATTCACCACCAGCCGTGACCTCCTCACCAGCTTTTTTCAGTGCCTCATCAAGAGTCTTACGCCCGTCCCGAAGAATTTCCGCAGCACGGTCTGCTAGTTTTTGATACAGACTGACATCTTCATGTTCTTCAGGCGTCTGCTTCTCATCAGTCATCATCTCTCTCCTTTTTTTCTTTAAGGGGGAACCGACTCATTCATAATGTATGTAGTACATTCTAGCAACTTCTCAAAAAGACTCAATAGCATCAGAGTATCTGCAAATTCCGCCCAAAATTATCAAACAAATTTTTTTATTCGGACAACTGGAAAATATCGATATTTCAGGTATAATAGTAATGAGGGATACAGACTTCAGCTTTTCACCCAAGCAAAGGAGGTCGCCTATCGAAACAAAATTTGATCCATCGTGTTTAAGAACACCTGTCCTGCGGTTGTCAGACCGTCGGTAATGCCCGTGATTAGGGAAACGAAGATGAATTATAAATAGAAGGCCCGCGCAGAAATGGCGGGCCTTACATTTTTGCTTAGCCATCTCAAAGCTTTTTGCGAAAGCATCACTGTAGCAATTCCGTTGGTCACAAGATGTTCTCCTACAGGAATCATGAACCGGACAGATGTTGTGCTACAAGTCCGGACAGTTTACGCATGACCAACAAAAAAACGTATTTTCATTGCTTCTCCTCCTTGTTTTCATTAGAATACAGCGTCGAATAAAAGTGAGGACTTTTTTGCTTGTGTGCGTCTTATAATTAGAACGGTGTTCGTTTTTTGTCTGTCACGATGGGGAGGCTTTCAGATGAGATGGTTAAATTTGCTGATTCTTGCTAACTTGGGTCTGCTGCTTAGCGTACTGCCCGCACTGGCAGCCGTTTCCGGTAATTGTGTGAACTGCCACACCATACACAACAGCCAGAACGGCCAGCCGATGACCTTTAATGCGACCGGCCCGATGCCGACTTTGCTGCGTTCTAATTGCGTTGGTTGTCATACCAATAGCAGTACCACTGAGACGATCATCATGTTGGGGGATTCCCGATTGCCGATTGTTTACAATACAATTGAGCCGGATTATCCTCCGACAGGAACCAACAATTCCGCCCTGGCTGGTGGTAACTTCTACTGGGTCGCGGAGCGGGGTGATGAATTCGGTCACAATGTTTTCGGTATTTCCGGCCCGGATTCAAATCTTAGCAAAGCACCAGGCGGCGGCTTCAATAGTTCTTGTGCGAAGTGTCACAAAACACTGGCGAGTGCAGAGACCGGAAGTGGCTGCGAGGGCTGTCATCTGCCGCTGCATCATAAGGATGACGGTCAGGCTGGTCCGGCAGGTCAAGGGGACGGTTGGTACCGTTTTCTGGGCAGTGCCATGGAGCGGGGTCTGGGTGCCAGCTCACCTGGTGATCGGCCGGGCGTAATGGGGCTTGAGGATCCGAATTGGGAGCAGGACCCCACTTCGACCCAGCATAACGTTTACAAAGGGACCGATGTCATCTATTCGGAGGCCTACTATGCTAATCACAACAGTATCGGTGAGTTCTGCCAGGGGTGTCACTACGACTTCCACCGGCTAATGAACACCAATATGGTTGACCTGTCCGGGGCCTGGATCCGCCATCCTTCCGATGTTATTCTGCCTGACGATCCCGACCTTGAGTATGTCGGTTACAACACCTATAACCCCCTGGCGCCAGTGGCTAAGCAAACATTGCCCAATATCCCTACTGATGCAGTCGTTGCCGGGGAGGATGTTGTCACCTGTATCTCCTGCCATCGTCCGCACGGTTCTCCTTATCCTGATATGCTCCGCTGGGATTATCTGAATGATTGTACTGCGAGTGTGCCGGATTCTAATGCAAATCCGTGTGGTTGTTTCGCCTGTCATACAACCAAGGACGGGTTTTAAGTTTTAGCAGAAGTATTTCGGATGATACCGCAGGGGAAACCACCTGCGGTATCACCCGGCGATGAAGGCAAACTGATCATCCGAATCCGTCTCCACCCGCTCTTCTTTGACCGCTCGCTTCTTTTTGTGGCGTTTCACTGTCTCCCCCCTTACCCTTCCATCTCACCAACCATGGCACGCCAACGGAAAATAGCCTCTTCGTTCAACGTCTGTTCCTGTTTTTCATTCAATTGAGTTCCATAGGATTGAAATCCGGCGACATCCTGCGTCTGTCCCAGGGTCAGATTTGCCCCGGTGTGCATCCAGACGTTTTTGTAAGGGAAAATCCTGAAGCCGCTCATCAGCCCCACGATATCCTGCGTGGGAAGCGTCAGATCCAAGATGAAGAACTCCTCGCCGGTATAGATATCCATCCCGATGAAACCCGCCGGTTTGATGATCTCTTTCACCAAAAAGATTGAAAAACGGGCCTTGACCATCCCCTCCAGCAGACGCCGTTTATCGCTGCCATCGGGGTAGCGGTTGCGATTGAGCATCTGCTGGGCAGCGTTGATACCGCGCGGACGGTGCATATAGATCTGGTAGTCTTGAAAGATGTCCATCTCGAATTCATCCTCAAAAAGGACAACCTTCTTACCATTCTGCCGGGAGAGCATCCGCAGGCGTTTGGCGCAGGCCAATATGGCGTCTTTTCTGACCAGCTTACCTATTTCGGTATGCAGTTCGGTCATAAGCGGTCGCAGTTGCTGATACTCGGCAGCCGTTGCCTCGAGATCCGCGGGAATGATGGTTGTTGGTGAAGGCAAGGGAGATTCTCCTTTGATTGATATGAAAATGTCAGTAGTTTCAAACCCCACCGGCCAACCCATGCCCGGTCTTTTACAGCTTGGTCAACGCCCTTTTTATCCAGTCAAACCCGATTCGCTCCTGTTCAAGCCGCAACCGGTCGCTCAATCGATTTTGACGCAGATCGTCGTACAGGTCGTGCTCCACGCTGTTCAACCGGTGAAGATCACGTCGTTCGGGTTGCGGCTCCAGCCCCCAATACGGCAGGTGGGCGAGCAAAGTCTCCCGGTCCATCAGAAAAGAGGCCGCTGCTGGGAAGTGGCCGCGTAGCTGGTCGAGGATGGCAAACCCGTGGGTATCGATATCCCCCCAGTAGTAGATACTGCGGTCTTGCAGCCAACCTGCCTCGGACAGCATCTCGAAACCGTAGCCGGCGCCGAAGATCACCATGCTGCGGGGGACGGGGGGAAAGGCGAGGAAGTTGATCTCATTCTCGGTGATGAAGACCCTTTTCACCGGCAGGTCAAGCCGGGCGAAGGTTTGCGTGGTGATGGTAACATCCTGCTCGGTTCCGGTGGGAAAGAGCGCGAGATCCGGATCCAGCACGC
>JADFVC010000042.1 GCA_015222355.1 Chloroflexota bacterium
AACCTGATCTTTATAAGTTTTTTTGACAATTGGCATAACCGTCCCAGCTCCTTCTCGATGTCTAATGTCGACATTAGACATCTGCGGAATAAAAGTCAAGCAAGGAGAGATAAAATTTTGCGGTCGTGAAAGTAGCATCTGGATCGTTTCGGGTGTTTCTGAATGGAGCAACCTACGTCCTAAAGTTTTTGCATGATATTCTGTAAGGCCGATATCTGATAAGGCTTCTGGACGAAGCCGAGTAACCCTTTGCCGACAAATTTCTGTGCGACTTCCTGCTCGTTGTAGCCACTGCTCATAATCACTTTCACGTTCGGGTCGAGGCGGCGCAATTCACGGAACGCTTCTTCTCCATCCATATGCGGCATGGTCAAGTCCATCAGAACCAGCTTGATGTCTGTTTGGTGCTGTTTGTATACGGTCACTGCTTCTCGGCCATCGGCCGCGGTGAGAACTGTGAAGCCGAAGGTTTCAAGCATGTTTTTACCCACCTCACGTAACAACTCTTCGTCATCCACAACCAGGGCAAGGCCGGTCATTTGCAGTTGTGCCTTACTTTCTGCTTGAACAGCGGTTGTGGCCGGTAATTCAGAAACAGGCAGGAGAACTTTGAATGTCGTCCCTCTGCCGAGTTCACTATAAACTTTGATGGTCCCTTTATGTCCGCGGATAATGCCGAGAACAGCAGACATGCCAAGACCGCGGCCGGTAAATTTGGTGGTAAAAAAAGGATCAAAGATATTGGCAGATGTTTCCGGGGCCATGCCGCAACCGTTGTCCGTCACTTCGACAAACACGTAGCTTCCGGCCGGCTGATTTTCATCCAACCAGTCTTCCCGCAGATAGTTCTGAGCGCATTCCATGACTCCGGTGGACAGGTTAATCACCCCGCTTTTGTCGCCGATGGCATCTGAAGCGTTAATCACCAGATTCATGATAATCTGGCGTATCTGGGTTGCATCCGCCTCTACATTTGGCAGTTGTTCGTCAAGTTTGTAGCGAAGGACGGATTTTTTAGAGATGGAAACGGAAAGCATGTACTCCATCTCCTGAATGATTTTTGTGAGACTCAGCGGTTCAATAACGAATTTCCCTTTGCCTGAGTAGGCCAGCATCTGGTTGGTCAGCTCGGCCGCTTTTTCTGCGGCCAGCTTTATCTGCCGGATGTTTTTGGTGACCGGAGTCCCTTTGGCTAAACCACGCTCAGCAAGCTCACTGTGACCGAGGATGGCCATCAGGATATTGTTGAAATCGTGGGCGATGCCGCCGGCCAGGACACCGAGACTTTCAAGCTTTTGCGTGTGCAGCAGTTGCTTTTCCAGCTGTTGCTGCTTTTCCTGCATCTGAACGCGCTCCGTGATGTCTCGTGCTGCCGATAAAACGTATGTGTCCCCTTGCCATTCCAGGACTGTCGCGCTGATCTCAACCGGGAATATTTGTCCGGATTTCTTTATGTGTCTGATTTCATAGACTAAATGACCTGTTTCCAGAAGCTGCTGTGCATCCCCCGATGCGCGGTGTTTCTGAAGGTCGTCCGGCAGAGAAATATCGAGAGGGCTGAGGCGTAAAAATTCTTCCCGCGTATAGCCATAATGACGGATCGCCCGTTCATTGACCTCTGAAAATGTGAACCTTCCATCTGCCTTGACCTGCTGAAGAAAAACGGCATCGTTTTGATTGTCCATCAGGCTTCGATATTTCAATTCACTTTCAGCCCGTGCTTCTTCCGCGACGGTCCTGGCCGCAATCTGCTTTTTTAAGTTATCAACTGTTTTGCTCAATGCGCTTGATCGTGAATCCAAAGCCTGTGTCAGTGTTTTTTGCCGCAGGTAGAGCCGGATCATTTGCACCAAAAGTAATGTGAAAACCAGAATAACCACCGCGAAAATCGTCGCGATCCGGGTTGTGCGCTGATAAACACTGTCCAGGCTGACCAGTAGCTTAAGGGTTGCTGTGCCCCGGTACGAATAAAGAATATCCTCTTCAATGGCCAATGAATGGGCCGGGGTTGAGTCCCATTGATATGCGCCTAAGATAAAACCGTTTTTCGTCGTCAGGACGACTTTTGCAATGTTCTCGCTGTGGGACTTACCCCACTTTCGCAACAGGGATTCGACCGTTGAGTAATTTTTATTCTGTAATTCATCTTGGATAAGGGAATGCAGAAAAAGGATGTTTTTTTTCGAAATACTGTTGATTTCAGCCACCTGGGAATCATGCAGATGGCTCACGGAACTCCAGGCAACAATAATCTGCATGGCAAGAACCAACACTAGCAACAGCCAGTAATTGACGTTGCCGGAACATCGTTGGACGGTCATTTGAGAGTACTCTCTTCGGCTAACCTTTCGATAACGGTACGCAGGCCGTCATAGGCCTCGTCTTCAACCGGCACAAAGCCTGTCAGCGTAGATTTTATCGCTTGCATGATGTGCTGTCCGGAGTTCGTTTTGCTGAGCTGCCAGAGAGCCTTCCGAAGCTTCTTGATGGTGCCGGCGGAGAGGTTTGCCCGGGCGACAAAAAGATGCTCAGGAGCAGCCGGTGTGCGGGCCAGTTCCTTCAGCCCCCGGTGTCGATAAAGTTGGTAAACAGATTCCTTGACCGCTCCGGCTTCAAAATCTCCGGTGAGGACCGCCAATGCGACATTTTCATGGGTTTTGAGCATTTGGTAGTTGTTTTCTTTGATGATTGCCGGATTTTCTTTCAGCAACAGAAAAGTCGGAAGAATATAGCCCATGGTTGAATGGATATCCACAAAAGCAAACTCACCAAATTCCAGGTCTGCAAGTTTTTCACTTGGGTTGTCTTGCCGAGTAATGATGATCCCCCTGAAAAACGGCGTCCCGTCGGTTTCCTGACAGGCCAGAAGCGGTTTGTTGCCATATTTATCCACCATCCGAACATACTGGACCGGGCCGAGGTAAGCGATGTCGAGCTTATCCCTGCCGACCGCATCAATATGCTCGGCATAGCTTGAGCCCACCCGGACAACAACGGGCATATTGAGTTCTTTACTCAAATATTCAGCCAGCGGGGTAAATTTTTCTTCGAGAATCGTTACGGTATGAAAAGGATGGATTCCAAGAATCAGCTGATCGTGGCTAAGGGCCGTCTCACCGGTGCAACATAGCAGCAGGGCTGCGCTCAGCAGAACGTACGCAGAACAGAGTCTTTTCAATGTGCCGAAGAAAATCAACGTCATGATCAAGCCTCTCCTGGGAGCCTGTTGGACTTAACAGGCTCCTAAAAACGGGCATGTCCCGGAGTTCTGGGGAAGGGGATAACGTCGCGGATATTCTCCATGCCGGTGATATACATCAGCAACCGTTCAAAGCCGAGCCCGAACCCGGCATGGGGACAACTCCCCCAACGACGGATATCGAGATACCAGTCGAGGTGTTCTGCAGCGATCCCGCATTCAGCCATCCGTGCCTGCAACACATCAAGCCGCTCTTCACGCTGGCTCCCGCCGATAAGTTCACCGACCCGCGGCACCAGCAGATCCATCGCCGCGACGGTTTTCTGATCATCATTCAAACGCATGTAAAAAGCCTTGATCCGGGTCGGATAATCGGTGACGAAGACCGGTCCACGAAAAATCTGCTCGGTCAGATAGCGCTCATGCTCCGATTGCAGGTCACAACCCCACTCGACGGGAAATTCAAATGTTTGCCCTGACTTCTGTAGACGTTCAATCGCTTCGGTGTAGCTGA
The DNA here is from genome assembly GCA_015222355.1 of Chloroflexota bacterium. Lineage (GTDB taxonomy): Bacteria > Desulfobacterota > Desulfuromonadia > Desulfuromonadales > Geopsychrobacteraceae > Malonomonas. The sequence continues at coordinate 3,714 of JADFVC010000042.1, forward strand.
TGGTTTGAAACTCGGCGGTGGCCAGCGCTTCCAGTTTGTCGATCAGACCTTTTTCGATGCGCTGATTGAAAAAATCGAGATCCTCCCGGCAATTTTCCAAAGCGTAAACTACCAGGTAGCGGAGAAAATCCTCACCCAGTCGACAGTTGTCGACCAGATCAGCAAAGGCGATCTCCGGTTCAATCATCCAGAATTCAGCCGCGTGCCGACTGGTGTTGGAGTTTTCCGCACGGAAGGTCGGGCCGAAGGTATAGATATCGGAAAACGCCGTGGCAAACAGCTCCCCCTGCAATTGGCCGCTGACCGTCAATCCGGTCCGCTCAGCGAAAAAATCCCTGGACCAGTCGACTTGACCATTCTGTCGCGGAGGATTGGCCGGGTCGAGGGTCGAGACACGGAACATCTCCCCCGCCCCTTCGCAATCGTTGACGGTGATAATCGGCGTCTGCACATAGAGGAAACCGCGTTCCTGAAAAAATTTATGGACCGCAAAAGAAAGTGCACTACGCATGCGAAAAACCGCGCCAAAGGTATTGGAGCGGGGGCGCAGGTGAGCGATGGAACGCAGAAACTCGAAAGAGTGGCGCTTTTTCTGCAGCGGGAACGTCTCATCCGCGTCGCCCAGCAGGGTCGCCTCACGGACTTGCAGCTCCCACTTTTGCCCGGCTGCCGGCGATTCGACCAGATGACCGTTGACAATCAGGCAGGCGCCGGTCCCGACCCGTGAAAGCTGCTCATAGTTGCTTAACTGCGGATCAAGCACAAGTTGCAAAGAGGCAAAGCATGACCCGTCATTTAAAGCAATGAAACTGACCTCCTTGCCCCTTCGAACTGAACGAACCCAGCCCTTGACACAGAACTCCACCGCATTTTCAGCCTGTACGACCTGCCTAATTGCTGTCCTTGCAAGGATTTTCATTCCGTCTCCCAAGGTATTGATGTCCGAAATATCCGGATAAGCTTTGATGATTCCGTATTTTTGTCAAGAACTGCAAACCCGTTCCGAGCAACTTTTTATGTTCATTATCAAGAGCAACAATTCCGGTTTCATAAACTTTTTTCCAGGCGATAACAGGCATAAACTTAACCGTCCTCCCTTTTTAAAGGCAGATAGAGACTGAAGCAACTCCCTTCCCCCGGCTTTGAAGTCACTGTCAGCCGGCCCCTGTGATTCTCAACAACAATGAAGTAGGCCACGGACAAGCCCAGTCCAGTGCCGATACCAACCTCCTTGGTGGTATAAAAAGGCTCAAAAACCCGCTTAAGGGTGGTTTCATCCATTCCCGGGCCATTATCTTCTACTTGCAGGCAAACCTGCTCTGCCTGCATAAAAATCCTCACACGGATCTCCGCATCTTCGCTTTTCCGGGCAAACGCCTGCGCGGCATTTTTCAGCAGATTGAGAATGACCTGTTGAATCTGCCCGGGTTCACAGGGCACATCGGGAACCGGCTGAAAATCACGGACAATCCGGATTGTCCGGAAATCGTAATGAAGTTTCATGTCGTAATCACTGGCAGCCAGTTCGATTGTTTTTTCCAGCAAATCGACCAGCGAGCAGGGAATAAATTCGGAGCAACTTTTACGACTGAAACTGAGCATATTTTCTATGATCCGCGCCGCTCGCTGTCCGGCGCTGCTAATCGACTGAATCATCTGGTCAAAACCGCGCAATCGGGTGTATTCGGCAACTTGCTCGATGCTCATCCACAACTCTTCGGCAGTCCGCCGATTTTTATCCAGAGATGGTGACAACCGACTCCCCATCACTTGAACATTCTGCAAAATCACCGCCAGCGGATTATTGATTTCGTGAGCCATCCCGGCCGCCAGGCTGCCGACTGAGAGCATCTTTTCCGACTGCATCATGATATCCTCGATCTGGGCCTTTTCGGTCACATCATCGATATGGATCACCAAACCGCTGCTCCCTTCCAGACTCAGTGGATAAATCAGCAGATTGAAATAACGTGTGTTCCCCTGCCACACACCCGGGATCTTCTGC
>JADFVC010000043.1 GCA_015222355.1 Chloroflexota bacterium
ATCTCTGCTGATTTCAACATCAATGGTTCAAAACTACCGGGCATGAACCGCTGGTAGTGGTCAAGCCCGACAGCCTGCTAGGAACGCTACTTAGGGGCAAAAGCAGGGGGAATGAACAGGACGATCCAGGAATTGATCTGAGGGCATGACACAAGTATCGTTTCCTCATCCGCCGAACTGGTCGACTGCGCCAACGCGGATTCGGCACATCGATTCTGTAGCAGAACAGCTCGCCAGCTCGTGCGCTCGAGGCAGACACTGATGAGTCTTCCTACCGTTTCCCCCCTGTCCGTCCCCTGACTCTCTGATATCAAAGAGGATATCCAATGACCGAGGCAGAAAAAATTCGCTGGTTCCGCCAGGTTTCAAAATCGATTACTTCCCGTTGTCTCGATGCGGGAGCCAACCTGCAATGGCTGCAGGAAAAGATGCATCCCTACCTGTCGGTGACCATGCATGATGAGGCAGAGGCGATCGGTTCGCTGGCGATTCAGCTGCCCTACCTCAAACGCAATAAACGTCTGGTGTTAACCGACACCCCGAAAACCTTGATCCTGGCCCGGCTGAATCAGCCGGGCTCTCTTTATCGCACCTTGCGGCTGCTGCGCGAACGGGAAATTTCCTACGCCCAGTTCACCCATTCCTATGCCCCGGTGCCCGGCATCGGCGAAGAACTGGAGCTGCAGCGCTTCGAGTTTGACCGGCGCAGTGCCGAAGAGGTGTTGGACGCCGAAGAGCCACGCATTCCCAAACGGCTGCAACGCGAAATCCGCACCGCGCTCAAAGAGCACTATCCACAGTACGATTTTTCCAGGTTTGATAAAGAGCTGCGCCTGCTCTGGATCAACAACAAGGCCTACGTGCGTCACTCTCCGGCGCGCCGGGTGGCGCAGATCATCTGGCTGTATCATCAGGCGGTCGCCAACGGCGGGGTCTATTTCGATACCGAACCGGCGGAGGAGATCCTCGACAAGCCGGAGTACCGCATCCTCTTCGCGGCCGGCAATCCCCCGCAACTCGATTTTCTGCAGCAGGTGATGGAGGTTTACAATCGCCTTGGTCTTGGGGTCAAGCGCGCCTACTGCCTGACCATCCATAACGGCCTGCACCCCTACTTTCTCGGCACCTTCTACCTGTGTGAAGAAGGCGAAGAACTGTTCGCCAAGCACGGCTTTCTCTACAATCAACTGGCGCACGAACTATTCAACACCCAGATTCTTTCAACCGCAGCAGAGACCTACCGGCTGGTCATCGATGGCCATCTGACCGGCATCGATGCCTCGTTGGTCAATGCTTTTGCCAGCTTCTGCCACACCACCTTGGCGCACAACCAGCCGGACCGCTTCAGTTATCAGGAGGTCGAAGCGGCTTTCGATTCCGATATCGAGATGACGCTGCGGCTGGTCGCCCTGTTCCGGCTCCGCTTCGAGCCGCAACTGCCCGGGCGGACGGAAAACTATGAATGCGAGCTGGCAAAGTTAAACCAAGCGATCAACGCCTACAACACCGGCCATGCCTATCTTGACGACATTCGTCGCACGGTCTTCCGCTGCTGCCTGTTGTTTATCACCCACACCCTGAAGACCAATTTCTTCGTCGCCGAAAAGCACGCTTTGGCGTTCCGCATCGATCCGAACTATCTCGACGAACTTGGCAGCGAATTCACCTCCGACCTGCCGCCGGAACGCCCCTTTCGGGTCACCTTCTTCTTCGGCCGACACGGCTGCGGCTATCACATCGGCTTCTCCGATATCGCCCGCGGTGGCTGGCGGACGGTACTGGCGAAAAACCGCGACGATTACATCACCAGCGCTAACACCCTGTTTCGCGAGAACTATGTGCTGGCCCACACCCAGCACCTGAAGAATAAGGATATATACGAAGGCGGTTCCAAGATGGTGGTTTCTCTCGATGCCGCCGATCTCGACAACCCGGAGACCGTCACCCGCAGGCTGTACAAGCTGCAATACGGCTTCATCCAAGCCTTTCTCGATATCTTTATCACCAGCGACGGCACCGCCAGCGATCCGCGGGTGGTCGATTACTACGGCGAGGATGAACCGATCGAACTCGGTCCCGATGAGAACATGCATGACGAGATGGTCGAACTGATCGCGCGCATCTCCAAGAAGCGCGGTTATCTGCTCGGCCCTGGCGTGATCTCCAGCAAGCAGTTTGGCATCAACCACAAAGAGTACGGCGTCACTTCGACCGGCGTCATCAGCTTTTCCGAAATCACCCTGCAGCAACTCGGTATCGATGCGCGCAAGGATCCCTTCAGCGTCAAACTGACCGGCGGTCCGGACGGCGATGTCGCCGGCAACGCCCTGCGACTACTGCTGGAACGTTGTCCACAAGTGCAGTTCCGGCTGATTCTCGACGGCACCGGCGCCCTGTTCGATCCGGCAGGTGCCGACCGAAAAGCGCTGCAGCAGGTGGTGCTGAAAAGCGACATCGACCGCTACGACCCGCAGGCGCTGCATGACGGCGGGATGATGATTTTCCGCAGCCAGACCAAGCGCGAAGGCTTGCGTGAGCTCTATCGCAAGATCACGCGGCAGGGCGATGAGCTGATCGAGGAATGGATCACCGTCGACGAATTTTACCGGCTTTTCAACAACCTGATCTTCGACGTCGAGGCCGACCTGTTCATCCCGGCCGGCGGCCGCCCCGAGACGATCCATACCGGTAACTGGCAGCAGTTTCTGGTCGAAGGCAAACCGAGCGCCCGTGCGATTGTCGAAGGTGCCAACTCCTTTATCACCCCCGAAGCGCGCGATCTGCTGCAGCAGGCCGGGGTCGTGATCATGCGCGATGCCTCGGCCAACAAGTGCGGGGTTATCTCGTCCTCATACGAGATCATCGCTAACCTGCTGCTGAGCGAAAAGGAGTTTTTCGCCAACAAAGACCGTTATGTCGGCGATGTGCTGGAAATCCTGGAAAAACGCGCCGCCGATGAAGCGCGCCTGATCTTCCGCCGCTATCAGAAACTGGCCGGCAGCCGCAGCTATACCGATATCTCCGCGGCCCTATCGAAGGAGATCAACGCCCACTACGCACGGCTTTTCGACTATTTTCAGAAGCGCCCGGAGCTGGGGACCAAGCCGCTCTATCGGCGGGCTTTGCTGGCTCACCTGCCACGGATTTTGCGAGAAACTCCGCACTATCGAAAGCGGATCGGCAAGCTGCCGCTCAAATACCAGGCGGCGATCCTGGCCAGTGAAATTGCCTCATCGATGGTCTACCAGGAAGATCGCGATGCCGAATACGAGCAGATGCTCTGCGGTCATCTCCAGCGCCACTTTGGCGCTGGAGATTGATACTTGAGAGCAAAGCGACTGGCGGCAAATCTTCTTGCGTTCGACGTGCCCCGTAAGAAGTAGAAGGGCAAGGAGAGGAAATGAACCGAACGATCCAGGAACTGACCTGGGAACATGATGCGATCATCGATTCTTCATCCGACGGGCTGTTTGTCTGTGACGGAAAGGGTCGGATTCTGCGCGTCAATCCCACTTCGGAGTCGATCAACAACGCTTCGGCAGCACAACTGGTCGGCCGTGATTACCTGGAGGTTGCTGACGAGGGGCTGGTCATTCTCCCTTCGGCGGCTCTGGAAGCGATCAAAAAGCGAGAGCAGGTCGAGCATAAGGGACAGTTTACCAGACTGTTGGCTCAGCCGACAGAGCAGGCACGTAAAGATTGCACAGTTGACTGCTGTAGTTTTAAACAGCTATACATGGGCAACTGCTTAAAATAAAAGATTTGAGGGGGATAGGATGGTCGCGAACAGCAAGTTGTACTTGCTCGCGGCAGGGCTATACTGGAAGAGGCGTATCTGTGCCATGACCCTGCAATAAAAACAGGAGGTTGCGTGAAAAAACTGCTCGTTACGGTTCTTTTTCTCTGCATGGCGACCAGCTTGTCGGCTCAGACCGTCGATGATCTGATAATCGTCACCGAAGAATACCCGCCTTTCAATTTCACTACAGACGAAAAACGCCAGGGCATTGCCACCGACACACTCATCGAGATGCTCAAATTGGCCGGCTCAAACCAAACCCGAGCCGATATCGGCTTCTTGCCTTGGGCCAGGGCCTACAATTTGGCGGTTAATAACCAGAATATCCTGCTCTATTCGACCACGCGCACCGAGGCACGAGAAAAGCTGTTTAAGTGGGTGGGGCCCATTCTGAAATCCAAGTTTGTTCTCTTTGCCAGAAAAGATGCGAACCTGAAAATTGACTCCATCAGAGATATCAATGAGAAAAAACTACGCGTCGGAGTGGTGTTGCACGATGTGGGTGAGCAGATGCTGCTGGAACAGGGGGTGAACAAGGCGCGGCTTTACCGTTACAACAAGGGCAGCTACATGGTTAAAATGCTGCACAACAATCGGATTGACCTGCTGGCCTATGGGCAGATCGCGACCCGCTGGTTTTTCAGGGACCAGGGCTATAACCCGGACGATTTTGAAGAGGTCTTTTTCCTGCAGCAGTCTGACTACTATTTTGCCCTCAATAAGAAGACGGATGACAAAATCGTCAGCCAACTGCAGGCCGCGTTCGATCAGGTCAAAGAGAGCGGCAGGCTTGAGGAGATTTTGCATCGATACCTCTATTGATTGTTTATCTGCTTGTTACTCGTCGTTCCCTCCCCTGGCGGGAGGGGATTGAGGGGAGGGAAAAAGAACTGATGAACAGGGCGATCCAGAAACGGGCCTGGGAACACGACGCCATCATCGACTCCTCATCCGACGGCCTTTTCGTCCGCGACGGAAACGTCCGTATCCTGTGCATGAATCCCGCCTCGGCCGAACAGCTGGTCGGCCGCGAAGAAAACTGAAGCTGACAGTTTTCTTCTGTTCAGCACAACTGCTTCCATGCCAGAATGAACGCTGACCTGATCTCAGAGAGGCAGCATGGCAACAGCGCAAGTTCGATATTTCAAACCGGAAGGGCTCACCGGCCTCGAGCTGCTCACCTGTCCAGACGTCAATTATCTCTTTCCACC
>JADFVC010000044.1 GCA_015222355.1 Chloroflexota bacterium
ACCAGGCCCCTCCAGAGCCTCGGGACCTCGCCGGTTATATTGGGACACGAGGTTGTGAACGGTTTGCTCGGCCAATCCGGTGTCGGGAGTTCTTAGCCTTTATGAATGATCTCGTTGCTTCTTATCCCTGCCGAGAAATCCATGTGATCCTGGACAACCTCAACACGCACAAGCCCAAGAAAGACGGCTGGCTGAAGCGCCACAAAAATGTGCACTTCCACTACACACCGACCCATGCCAGTTGGCTGAATCAGATCGAAATCTGGTTTAGTATTCTCAGTCGCCGGGCCATCAAGGGTGCCAGTTTCACCTCTCCCCGCGAGCTGCGGCAGGCTATCGACTGGTTTGTCGAAGCGTACAATCAAAACGCCGCACCTTTTGAATGGAGCAAGCGAGAAGTGCACCCCAAAAACCTGAAAGCATGTTACTCTAATTTATGCAACTAAGTACTAGAGGAAAATTCGACCGTCTACGTCCGCGTTTCATCACCCGAATGTAACCTTTCAACAAAACGTTACATTCAGAATGCGCCGTCAGTGAGCGATAGAGGGGAAAAAGAACCCCTTTGACAAAGAAACACTCGCTTATTAAAATATAGCCATGTATAAATATAGAGGTAGGCAAATGCCCATAACGAGGGGGCAGCGATCAGCAGGATAGACGAAAAAACATACAGCAAGTATTTTAAAGCCTTTGGAGATCCGACCCGATTGCGGATTTTGGCCTTGCTGTCGGCTAAGGAGCCGACAGTCAATGAGATAGTCGGCGCGGTCGCGCTGTCCCAACCGACAGTCAGCCGGCATTTGGCGCTGTTGCGCGAGGCGGGAGTTGTGATCGACCGGCGGGAAGTGGTGATCCACGGTGGACACGGAGTCTGAACTATGACTGACTTCCGCATCTCGACTACCAGCTGGATTGCCTGCAAAAGCTGAAATTGAAAGCCCCTGGGAATCATAAGGGATTCCTGAAGTAACGGCAATAACAACCAAACATTTAACTGCGCGTCTCATATTAACTTATGCCCATCACTTTCCAAGGAGGATCCGAGCCGGAGTATATTGGTCGGAGAAGATCGGAGTTGTAATCGCCTATTAAGCTCCTAAGCTCATATTCTACCTCGCGCATGCATTTTTCGAGGAATTTTTATTTTCTGCTTGACAGCAAGTACCTCCTGGACATAACCTTTTTATGCCTCTTGGGTGTTGAGAGGTTTTTAAGGGTTGTTTTAGGCTGGGTGATACCAAGTATGGTACACTCGGCGGGTACTGCAAAACACAATCCTTTGCCGTAAGGCATCTGTATTGGTGTGGTTTAGAATAAAAAACAGCGACTATGTGATTTTAAGCCCGAACTGCATCAAAGTAATAATACATCATCGTCCTGCGATTCCGCTCTTGGCCAGGCATACCATCCAGGTTTACTCAAGAGGAATCGAACCGGCGTTCCACCAATTCATAAAGGGCATTTGATAAACCATCACTTTGAGTACGACCCGGTTATAATCAAAGGGTGAAACAATGAATCCGCTAATCTATGATACGAAAAAGACTGTTCCAATAAGACAATTGAAGAGGCTAAGCATGACGAATAATCGAGCTGATCGGCAAAGCTTGTTGAAGTATACTGCAATTACTTGCACATCATTTCTCCTGCTGGCGCTGTTTGTTTTCCCGGTCGACGCTAATGCCCAAGGCGCCGGGCTGTACAAAGACGGCAAGAAGGTTTTGGATTTGGAACCGGTCATTGATTCGGTTTTACAACCTGGCGGGCCAGGCAAGATACCCGGCGAGGTGACCCCTACCGGACTCAGGGGTGTGGATTTTCGCCGTCAGGTTCTTGGCCTGGGAGACTCGGGCCGAAATATAGAATTAAAGGAATACTTTTCGGTGGTTGTTAAATGCCGTGATTTGGTCCGCAAAATCGCTGCCGAAGATGGTTTGCGGGCTGCCTCCCCGGACGATCTTAGCCAGTTAGCCACATTGAGTTACGAACTCAGCGAGAAAAGCCAGGCGCTCGTGGAGAAATATGATAGGATGGCCAGAGG
>JADFVC010000045.1 GCA_015222355.1 Chloroflexota bacterium
ACTTTTTTCTAGAAACTGTCATTAAATTAAATTATGGATGTTTTACACGCGACACTCCTCGGCCTGATCCAGGGTTTGACCGAATTCCTGCCGGTCTCCTCCTCAGGGCACCTGGCCATCGCCCAGCATTTTCTGCCCGGCTTTGAGCAGCCGGGGCTGCTGTTCGATGTGCTACTGCATGCTGCCACCACCCTGGCGGTAATCATCTATTTTCGTCAGGATATCTGGAAATTGCTCAGCTGTTTTTTCCGCAAGGATCCCTACGCCATCGACGATCGCCACACCTTCCAGATGATTATTCTCGGCTCGATCCCGACAGCGATCATCGGCTACAGCGGCAAGGACTTCTTCGTGGGACTGTTCGAAAATCTTGCCGTGATCGGCGGCATGCTGCTGGTCACGGCCACGCTGCTGGTGCTGGCGGAAAAGCTCCGTACCGATGGCCGCAATCTGCCACAACTCAAAGCGAAAGATGCCCTGCAGGTCGGGATTGTCCAGGGGCTGGCCATCATCCCCGGCATCTCCCGCAGCGGCTCGACGATCGCCTGTCTGCTGCTGCGCGGTATCGACGGTGAAGCTGCCGCGCGATTTTCCTTTCTACTGGCCTTGCCGGCCATTGGTGGCGCCATGCTGCTTTCGTTAAAAGATCTGCATGCGGTAACAACAGCCGACCTGCCCGCTTACGCACTCGGAGCCCTGGTCGCCTTTATCAGCGGCCTCTTTGCCATCCGCTGGTTGATGAACGTGGTTCGCCGCAAACAGCTGGTCGGTTTTGCCGTCTATTGTCTGCTGGTTGGAAGTAGCATTCTCGGTTATTCTCTGCTAGTCTGACCGATAAAAATTGGAATCGTATCATCTATGAGCAAGCAGCCCCCAGCAGTTCCGACTGACAATCGTATGCGCAAAGAGATCCTCGGCCTGGTCTGGCTGGCCCTGGGGATTTTTCTGTTGCTCTGTCTCGGCAGCTACAGCAACGATGACCCCTCCTTCAACAACAATCTTCATCCAGAGCAGGTCCACAACCTGATCGGGGTATTCGGCGCCCACCTGGCCGACCTGCTCTATCAGGCATTCGGCCTGACCGCACTCCTCTGGCCGCTCGGCTGCCTGCACCTGGCCTGGCGCTGGCTAAAATTCCGAGAAGTTCACTTTCGCATTGTTCGCCTGATCGCCTTCCTGTTGCTACAAGTCACCCTCGGCGGCCTGCTGGCCCTGCAGTGGGGCAGGGTGCAACTGTCCGGCAGCCAGATCAATGAGGCGGGTGGTGCCATCGGCCGGGTGATCGTTCAGACGCTCTCCAGCTACCTTAATATCGGTGGCACAGCGCTTATCCTCCTGGTCTTCTTCGTCGTCTCGTTCATCCTCTCCACCCGCTTCTCCCTGGTGCTGTTCATCGATGGATTTCTGGAGCGATTCGGCCGTCGCTTGGAATTGCGCCGTGAAGCCCGACAGACAAAATCAGCACTGCACAAAAAAGAGAAAAAGGCTCTGGAGATCAAAGCCCCGACGATTCTGCCGCCGGAACCGAAGAACCTGCCGGAAGCGAAGGTCGGCAAAAAGAAGAAGAAAAAAACGGATGAAGAAAGCCAGGAGGCTTTCGCCTTTCTTGAACCGAGCGGCACCCACCACATGCCGGGGCTGTCACTGCTCGACCATGAGGGCGGTGAACCCAAGCCGATCGACAAGGAGAGCTTGACCAAAGCGGCACAGATGCTCGAAAACAAGTTGCTCGACTTCGGCGTTGAGGGGGATGTGGTCGAAGTCAAACCGGGTCCGGTGGTGACCATGTACGAGTTTGCTCCGGCTCCCGGCGTCAAGGTCAACAAAATTTCCAATCTACAGGATGACCTGGCGATGGCCCTGCATGCGGTCTCGATCCGGATTGTCGCACCGATCCCCGGACGCGGCGTGGTCGGTATCGAAATCCCCAACAAAGACCGCGAAACCGTCTACCTGAAAGAGATCATCGAAGACCCCGCCTTCCAGAAAACCAGCGGTAAGCTGCCGATGGCTCTGGGCAAGGATATTTTCGGCCAGGTGGTGGTTTCCGACCTGGCCAAGATGCCGCACCTGCTGGTGGCCGGTTCGACCGGCAGTGGCAAATCGGTGTCGATCAACACCATGATCCTCTCGCTGCTCTACCGTGCGACCCCCGACGATGTACGCTTGATCATGATCGACCCGAAAATGCTTGAGCTGTCAATCTACGAGGGGATCCCGCACCTGCTGCTGCCGGTGGTCACCAACCCGAAAAAAGCCTCACTGGCCCTGGCCTGGGCAGTGCGCGAAATGGAACGTCGCTACCAGCTGATGGCCGATAAAGGTGTGCGCAACATCGACGGCTATAACCGCAAGCTGGTCAAGGAAGCCAAAGAGGCGGAAAATCTGCCGCCGGAACCGGAACCGAGCGAAGATTTTCTCGACGCAGAGATGGAGCCGCCAGCCTTCATCGAACCGGAAGAGGTGCTGGAGCATGGGCACTTGCCCTATATCGTCGTCATCGTCGACGAACTGGCCGACCTGATGATGGTTGCCGGGCGCGAAGTCGAAGAGTCGATCGCCCGCCTAGCCCAGATGGCCCGTGCCGCCGGCATCCACTTGATCCTTGCGACCCAGCGTCCCAGCGTCGACGTCATCACCGGGCTGATCAAGGCCAACTTCCCGACACGGATTTCGTTCAAGGTCTTCTCGCGAACCGATTCGCGCACCGTTCTCGATTCGATGGGTGCCGAAACCCTGCTCGGCATGGGCGATATGCTGTTCCTCCCGCCGGGAGTCGGTTACCTGCAACGGGTTCATGGCGCTTTCGTCTCCGAATTGGAAGTCCAGCGGGTGGCCGACTTCCTCACCAAACAAGCAAAACCCGACTACGACAAATCGATCCTGAAGGCACCGCCGGAAGCCAAAGACGGCAGCGGCAATGAGGACGAAGAATATGATGACCACTGGGACGAAGCGCTGAAGATTGTTGCCGATAGCCGTCAGGCTTCCATTTCGATGCTGCAACGCCGCCTGCGAGTCGGCTACAACCGCGCCGCGCGAATGATTGAGCGGATGGAACAGGAAGGAATTGTCGGACCTTCGGACGGCAGCGGCAAACCACGGGAAGTGCTGATCAGCAAAATTGAGTAAAAACCGCTTTGAACCGCAGGGACGGGAAGGAACTCCGTCTCAGAATCAACAGAGTTATTTCCCAATTCGTAAGTGAAATCGGGCAGACTGGCCGTCCGATAAAAACTCCCGATAAGGACAAAGGCGATGCCAGAAAATCTTTCACACTGCGCCCTCTGCGGAATTCCCATGGCCGAGAGAGCCTGCAAAACCACCCCCGGGAAAGCCCCTGCCGTCTGCCCGACCTGCAATTACGACCGACTGAAAGCGGAGACCCTTCATGTTTACGAGGACAGTGAACTGAAGGAATTCGCCCGGCAGGCATCGATCCAGGAAGCACAAGGCTATACCAACCGGGATAAAGATTACTCCCAATTGAAACCGGTTAAACCGCGCATCGAAGAGATTATCGAGTTTGTGCAGAAGATGAACTACCGACATCTGGGATTGGCCTTTTGTGTTGGTTTACGGAACGAAGCGAAAATTGTCGAGCAGCTGTTACTGCAGAGGGGTTTCCAGGTGAGCTCGGTGATCTGTAAAATCGGCAATGTCGACAAAAATGAAATCGGTCTGGCGGATGACGAAAAGATTGTCATCAACACCCCCGAGTCGATGTGCAATCCGGTGTTTCAGGCCCGGGCGCTGAATGAAGAAAAGACTGAGTTCAACATTGTCATTGGTCTCTGCGTAGGGCATGACTCAATTTTTTTCCAGCAGTCCGCAGCCCCCTGCACCGTCTTTGCGGTCAAAGACCGCCTGCTCGGGCACAATCCGCTGGCCGCAATTTACACCCTTGACAGCTATTACCGTTCGTTAAAAGGTTGAGCCAGACTTGATTCTGTCAAGTTGGTGCCCATCCGGAAGCTCCGGATGGGTGCACTGCAATTTTTCTCAAGGTCAAGAAAATCAAGCGGTTGCACGGAGGCGTAGCTGTCTATGCTGCACCAGCAAACGTGCAGATTGACGCAGAGGTTGTAAAAAAGGGCCGTTTCCCTTATGAAAACAAGTCAGGGGTCGGTGAGGAAG
>JADFVC010000046.1 GCA_015222355.1 Chloroflexota bacterium
CCTTTTCGGTGCTACCAGCGTTGCGCCGACTTGACTTAACGCACAGTCTACTAGATCCGGGCACAATCACCTTGATCCCCTTTCAGCTTAGCCAAAGCATGCGGCAGTGCCGGCAGCAGCACGGCAAAGTTTTCTTGCGCTCCCTTGGGGCTGCCGGGCAGATTGACAATCAGGGTTTGCTTACGAACGCCAACCATTGCCCGAGAAATCATCGCATGCGGCGTCTTGTCAAGACTTGCATTACGCATCGCCTCAGCCATACCTGGAACCTGATAATCAATAACCTTTTCGGTCGCTTGAGGAGTGCGGTCTCTTGGACTCAAACCGGTTCCGCCCGTCGTCAGAATCAAATCGAGATGCAGATCATCCACCCAGCGGGTCAGCAGCAGCACAATTGTCTCCAGTTCGTCGGGAATCACTTGATAACGACTGAGGTCGCCAAAAGGGACAATCATTTCACCGAGCAAACGACCACTTTCATCTTCCCGCTCACCTCGTGACCCCTTATCGGACAGGGTCAGCACCCCAACTCGAAAACGCTGTGCACTCATGGGTTTCCCCCTTTTTCCAAACCTCTCCGAACCAGTTCGATACAGTCACCATTGGCAACCACCCCCTCCTGAAAAACCCGAGCAAAAATCCCCTCTTTCGGCATCACGCAATCTCCAGCTTGGTAAAAGATGGAACAACGAGTGTGACATTCTTTACCAATTTGTGTCACTTCCAATTCGGCACCACTTGGCAACCGCAACAGCGAACCAATCGGCAGAGCGCAGAGATCGATTCCTCGCGTTGTCAAATTTTCCGCAAAGTCCCCCGGCCCGACATCAAGCCCGGCGGCTCTCATCTTGTCGATACTTTCCTCTGCCAGTAAACTGACCTGACGATGCCAATCTCCGCCATGAGCGTCCCCTTCCAAGCCAAACTTCTTGATCAGCCGGCAGTGTTTAACATCAGATTTACGTTCCCCCTTGTCGGCACTGGTACAGACAGCGATAATCTCACCTGAATTCATAAGCTACCTTTTTTTGCTCATCAGCATGCGTCTGGCGTTATTGACAATGGCTTGTGAAACATTGCGACTTTTCGCCAATTCCCTAACATCCTTCTCGGTTAAAAATGTCATGAAGCGCATGGATTTTTGCAATGGGGTACGCGGATGAACGACCAGCGCTTTTTTTATTTCGTACTTTTTGACCCATTCACGGTTGAGCAAGATGATGCGAATCAACTCATCGCTGGAGCTTCTGTTCTTTGCGACGGACAGCACTTCACCTTCTGAGATACGCGGGTTTTTCAGCACTGCGGTGCTGACCATTTTGTTTGCCTCACGAATCAGCAAGGTGCGCCATTCCTTGTCTCCGGTCAGGGCCATCTTGATTTTTTCGGCCACCGGCATTTCCAATATCTGTTGATATTTGGAAAGTGCTTCCTCTTCTATTTCTTCCGGTTCTTCAATCGCTTCGACTGGTTCTGGCTCATCCTCAGGCGCGGATTCCGGTTGCGGTTCTACCCAGCCGAGTCGGAGCTTCATCACCTTGTCGGCATTGGGATTATTGATAATGGCGGTCCGCAGCGCCTGGGCCTTATTCAAGACCTGGTCGTTATGCGAAAGAATATCCAGAACCTCGCCGGAACCCTTTTCTGCCACAAGCATCAGTGTCCTCAAACCGATCATCCGGTGCCTGAGCGCCACTTCCATGACCACGACATCCCGATACCGCAAGCGCACAATCAGATCGACAATTGAGGAGTGTAATTCAGGAGAGTTCAGTGCCGCCAAGAGAATGTTCGTCGGCAGCATCTTCAAAGTACCGAGAGCTTCTTTTTTCAGCTCTGCATTTTCCCCATGATAGAAAATAAACAGCACAGTCACCAGATTTGGGCCAGACATCGGCAACGCACCTCGCGCTGCCGCCAAACGAACGCTCTGCCCTCCCCACTTGCTCATAATCTTGGCCACTTCGGCCGGAACCTTAATCTGGACCTTTGCCGATCCATTCTGCTGTTCTGTCAAAGCAACCTCTCGCTACCTGCGAACAACCTGAGTTATCAGGCCGGCATTGCCGATACGTTCGGCAACCTGCAAAGCAGTCTGATAATCGGCCTGGAGGGCCATCAACATATGACCCTGCATTTCAACTTCACTTTTAACCGGGTGGACATGAATCCCTTTGCCGGCTAATTCATCGGCATAGCCGGCAGCGCGTTTTTGATCATGGAAGGAGCCGACATAAAGGGCTAACTTATCGCCGCTGGGCAAAAGAAAAGCATCTCCCGTCAGCTTTTTCACCTGCCGCAAACGATTATGAGCGACTGTCGCCGCATAAGTACCTTCCAGCAATCGGAGCATCGACACCTTGCCACTGCCCCTGGTCTGTTGTGCTTCGAAACCGAGCTCTCGAAGTTTTTTCTGAGCCTCACCCAAGGCGTCTTTCCGCAGGTAGGGACCAACCATCACCCGGTAAAGAATGCCAGGTTCACTTGCTGATTTTTCAACAGCAAGCGGCGTTTCCTTGACTTCAGGACCTTTGGCTGCAGCTTTTTCTGACGGGCTATCCAGCGGGTTGGCGATCTGCCGTTTTTCAGCAACCGCAATCTGTTGCTGATCGATAATTTCCTCTTTGACCTGTTTATCGAGCGCAGGGCGTGCCGGGATTGTCCGCCGCTGGAGAGAACTTTCAGCCTGCTGCTGCGGCTGCACACCCCCAGTTGTGTTGAAAAGAAAATAACCGGCTGCAAAGAGGACAACCAGCAGCAAAATCACGCCTAAAGGAAGCTTCGATGAGCCGGATTCCGGCGGTGGTCCAACCACACGAACCTCCCCCTCGGCAATTCCGCCGCCGCCGATATCAACCGCGATCGCCGAACTTTCTTGTGAGGATATCTCCACAGACTGGTCAGCTTTCAGGCGTTCGGAAGGTAAAGCCTCTTCCGTGCCCTCTATTGCCGGATCATTATCAAACGGGTCATCCTGTCGAGTCATCCCATCGATCTCCTATGTTCCCCTCATCTCATGGCAAAGCCGGGAGCACCCGGAAAAAGGTGCTCCCGGACGAGGAGGCTGTCTGACAATACAAGAGCCTACTGCGAAACCGTCTGATCGGTTCATATTTCCGTACGTTTTCGACAAATAGCGGTGCTATTCGCTCTCAAACCTACGAAAATCTGCCCTTGAACAGACAATTTCTCGCTACGGCTCGTATTCTCGGACAGCCTCCTAGTTTCAGGCCTCGCTGGACTCAGCTAAAATTTTGGCCGTTTGATGTGAAGGGACCTCTTCGTACTTACTGAACTCCATCGAGAACATACCACGGTCAGAGGTCATCGAGCGTAATTCAGGCGCATAGCGCAGGACTTCAGCCATCGGCACCTCGGCCCGAATCACCTGGCTGTTGGCCTGCGGCTCAACCCCGACAACTTTCCCGCGCCGCGAGTTGAGATCCCCGATAACATCGCCCATGCAGTCATCGGGGACGGTGATTTCCATCGCCATGACCGGCTCGAGCAAGATCGGCTTGCACTGTTCCATCGCCTTTTTAAAGGCCATTGAACCAGCCACTTTAAATGCCATTTCCGAAGAATCGACCGAGTGGTGCGAACCATCGTAAAGGGAGACCTGCAGGTCAACCATCTGGTTCTTGGTCAACGGACCGGTCTTCATGGCTTCGACAATCCCCTTGTCGACCGCCGGAATGTAATTCCGTGGAACCACGCCACCAACGACATTATCGATAAACTCGTAACCGCGACCACGCGGCAACGGTTTGACCTCAATCCAGACATCACCGAACTGGCCGCGGCCACCGGACTGTTTCTTGTACTTGCCCTGGACCTTGGTCGCGGCACGGATGGTTTCACGGTAGGGAACCTTGGGTTCCTTAAGAATGACATCCGCCCCGTATTTGCGCCTGAGACGTTCGACGGCAACCTCCAAATGGATCTGTCCCATCCCGGAAAGAACCATTTCCTTGGTCTCTTCGTCGCGGGTGATGGTCAGGGTCGGATCCTCTTCCATCAATCGCTGTAAGCCGGTGTAGACCTTGTCTTCGTCCCCTTTGCTCTTGCCTTCCAGGGCGAAGGAGATAATCGGTTTGAGCGGCACCAACGGCTCGAACATGACCTGTTCCTTCAGGTCACAGAGAGTATCCCCGGTCGCCGTCACTTTCAGCTTCGGCACGGCGATAATATCCCCGGCGGCGGCCAACTCCATCGGGACCTGTTTTTTTCCTTCCATCTTCAGGATGTTACCGATCCGCTCTTTCTCCTCCTTATTCGGGTTATAGACAACCGTATCCGGCTTCAGGGTTCCTGAATAGAGACGCATCAGGGTCAGCTTGCCGGCGTAAGGATCGTTGATGGTTTTGAAAACCATCGCCGAGAAGGGCTCATCTTCACTCGGCTGACGCTCCACCGGCTCATCGGTCTCCGGCTTGACTCCGACCTGAACACCTTTATCGATCGGTGACGGCAGGCAGGCAACGATGTAATCGAGCAGTTGGCGGATACCGATGTTGGCTGTTGCACTGCCACAGAACACCGGGGTAAAAACACCCGTCAGGGCACCTTCACGCAGACCACGAAGAACGTCCTCCTCGCTCAGGGTTTCCCCTTCGAGATATTTTTCCATCAGTTCATCATCAGAGTCGGCCACCGCTTCAAGGAGTTGCTCACGCAACCGCTCTGCCTCGTCCATCAACTCGGCCGGGATATCAACCTCGTCATAAGTCCCTTTTTCGTCAAACTTAAACAGGCGGGCCCGCATCTTCACCAGGTCAACAACCCCTTTGAATTCCTCTTCAGCACCGATCGGCATAGTGACAATCACTCCGCGTGCACCGAGGGATTTCTCCATATCGTCAACCGCCTTCAGGAAATCAGCGCGTTCCTTGTCCATTTTGTTGACGAAAGCGATGCGCGGGATTTCAAAATCGTCACACCAGTTCCAGATCAACTTGGTCTGGGCCTTGGTTCCGGAAATTGCCGAGACGATAACCACCGCACCACCCAGCACCCGCAGGCAGCGACGTGTATCATGCAGGAAGTTACTGATCCCGGGGGTATCAACAATGTGCAGACTGTAGTCATTCCAGGTACAGTGGTTGAGACTGGCCCCCAAAGTCGCCCGGCGCTTAATCTCTTCTTCCTCGAAATCCATCGATGAAGAACCATCATCCACTTTGCCCAACTTGGGAGTCATGCCGGTATTGAACAGGATCGCCTCAACCAGTGATGTTTTACCGGCGCTATTGTGCGCCACAATCCCCAGGTTTCTCAGTTTTTCTGTGTCGTACTTACCCATGAATCGCTCCTTTTTCAGACGTGAATGGAACCTTCAACGGAGTTCCGCATAAAATAGACAGCACCCCAAGCGAAAAAACATTTAGCACTGCAGACAAAGTTCTACCGGGTGTTGCTGGTGGAACCAATTCAGCTCCGGTTCCGTTCGTACAAAATGCGCAGACCTTCGAGAGTCAAATAGGGTTCAACCTGATCAATAACTTCGCTGGCAGCAGCAATCGGGGCCGCCAAACCACCCGTCGCAATGACCCGCGTTTCCTGACCGATCTCCGTCTTCATCCGCGCGACAATGCCCTCAACCAGGCCGACGTAACCAAAGAAAATTCCCGACTGCATACTGTGCACCGTATTCTTGGCAATAATCTGCGGTGGCCGGGCAAATTCAACCCGGGGCAATTTACTGGCCCGGTCAAATAAGGCATCAGCAGAAATACCAACACCGGGCGCAATAGCTCCCCCTTGGTAGCTGCCGTTCTCCGAGATCACGTCAAAAGTGGTTGCCGTACCAAAATCGACGACAATCAGACGGCAGCGGCACTGTTCATAAGCAGCAACCGCGTTAACAATGCGGTCTGCGCCAACCTCGCGGGGATTATCATACTGAATCGGCATCCCGGTTTTGATCCCTGGTCCGACCACGTAAGGAGTTAATCCGAAATACTGCCGGCAGAGAGTTTCCAGGCTGTTGAGCATCTGCGGCACGACACAGGAGATAATCACATCGGTCAGATCGGAGAACTTCAGGCCGGACAGGCGGAACAAATCGTTGATCAATATGGCGTATTCGTCAACCGTCCGGTATTTGTCGGTGCCGACCCGCCAGTCTTTCTTTAATTCTTGTCCGGCATAAATACCCAGGACGATATTACTGTTTCCAACATCTATCACGCACAACATACAGTGATCATCCTTGATGGTCTCGCAAAAAAGAATACGATGGCTAAGCAAAAATTTCGACCTACAAGGCGTAGTGGTTTTTCAGGGGCGAAG
>JADFVC010000047.1 GCA_015222355.1 Chloroflexota bacterium
GATCTGGGAGACGTTGTGGCCCTGCTCAACTGCGAACGCGAATTCACCCCCCATCGGTGCGATTTCGACCCATCAGCAACTCCGGCAACAACAGATGGCGAAGATTTTTCCGAAGTCCGTGGTCAGGAGCATGTCAAGCGGGCGCTGGAAGTTGCCGCCGCCGGGGCACACAATGTCCTGCTCAGCGGACCGCCCGGCAGCGGCAAAACCATGCTGGCCCGGAGGCTACCATCAATTCTGCCAGAACTCTCCTTCGAAGAGGCGCTGGAAACCACCAAGATCCATTCGGTCGCCGGGCTGCTGGGACACAATCATGGATTGATCAACCAACGGCCGTTCCGCTCCCCGCATCACACCATCTCCGATGCCGGGCTGATCGGTGGCGGCAGCTACCCTCGACCGGGAGAGGTTTCACTGGCTGACAATGGAATTTTATTCCTCGACGAATTCCCCGAATTCAAAAAAAATGTCCTGGAGATGTTGCGCCAACCGCTTGAAGACGGCCAAGTCTGTATCAGCCGTGCCGCGCTGAGCCTGACCTATCCGGCCAATTTCATGCTGGTGGCCGCGATGAACCCCTGTCCCTGCGGTTTTCTCGGCGACCCCCATCAGCAGAACCCCTGTTCCTGCACCCCGCCGATGATCCAACGCTACCGCAGCCGCCTTTCCGGTCCGCTGCTCGACCGCATCGACCTGCATATTGAAGTGCCGCGCGTCCCGCACAAAGATCTTGCCGGCACGACAGTGACCGAAAGCAGCGCAACCATCCGCAAACGGGTCAATCTGACACGGCAGATCCAGGTTGACCGGCTGAAGCCGTTTAATCTGCACACCAATTCCCAGATGCAGACCCGCCATATCAATAAGTTCTGCAAGCTGGACAATGCCGGGGAGCAGTTGCTTGAGCAGGTCACCGACCGCCTCGGTCTCTCGGCGCGCAGCTACACCCGGATCCTCAAGCTGGCCCGCACCATTGCCGACCTCGCCGGCGTAACCCGGATTGAGCGGCAGCACCTGGCCGAGGCGATTCAGTATCGGGGGGTGGATCGGAAGTTGGGGTGAGCGAGAAAATTACGTATCCCTGAGAAGGAATCAGGGAGGAATCAGAGTCACATCTTAATTATTAACTATTTTTTAAGATGCGACCCTTCTTATTCCCCTCGCAACTCACTCCCTATAGAACACGAAACGCCCACGATATGGTAATCATGGGCGTTTCTCGTGTTGCTCTATATTTTGGACATCTCTTGCCCCGTGCCGAAAGAGTTTCTTCATGTAGTTAGAAAGGCTGAGCCGCACTCGGATAGTGCGAGTGGCATATATAACATGGGTTGCTGCCTTTATGGCCACTACCAATAGTGTGACACCGCTGGCATAGACTGAGCCACGAGGCCCTGTCAGCCCAAGCGGTAAAGGCTACAGTGCTAGATCCGTTTACCTCTTTTCTCATAAGCAAACCATTGGGGCTTCCGTGTGCTTCGTGGCAGTCGGTGCAGGAAAGCACATAGTTTTTATTAGCCGTATAGGGTGCCTTTCTTTTCGTGCTGTCTGATTTCGCGCCATCAGCATTTCCATGAGGAGAGGTATTCCAATCCGGATTTCTGATATAAAGACCCAACCAATTATTTGTAAAACTATTTCTTTGTGCACTGTTCATCTGGGTATCATAACTTGTATTGTGGCAATCCATGCAGAAAGTTACATAATCCGGCATGTTAGAACCATTGGAAATCACGTCACCGTTGGGTTCGTACGTGCTGGTCGAACCGTACCGATAAGGGGCCTGATAGGTGTAACTGTTCATTCTTTCATTCGTTTCGGCACCATAGACATTCCAATCGCCGTCATGGGTGCTGGGGAGGGAAAGAGGAGAGGTGCCCTTGCTGCCCATAGGGTAATTGTGCCTTTGAGCCTTATGGGGATTATGACACCCGGAGCAGGGGTTAACGCAACCCAATGTGTTGTTAAACCCCCATCTTCCCTGTAAAAAAGCTGTAATATCCGACAGATAATGGGCGGAACCGGTTGTAGAGCCGCATATCAGTTGAGGCACGCCAGTGGTGTCAATGAATCTGAAGGCGGCTCTAATGTTAGCTGGACAGGTAAGACTTGAATCTCCTCCAAACTTGTTACTGTAGCTGTATTGGTATGGCATGTTTACCTGCTTGGAAGTGCCAGGTGCTCTATGGCAACTGACACATACGCCGCACTGCTGGTTAACCCACAGGGTGAAAAAGAGAGCAAACTTATCTGGTGCCCCGGAAGCGGGATCCGGTTCTGCTCCCCCGACACTGGCATGCTGCTCATGGCAGTGGCCACAATTTCCCTTAGCATATCCATGGCCTTGCTCGATAGACATGCTGCTGCGATTGACCCCGTATGTGCCGTCGCCGTGGGCGGAAACCGAATATGGGCCCGCAGTGGCAACATTCCACCCCAACGCCCCCATTACAATTAGAACTATCAGCCATTTGAGGAACGACTTTTGAACTTGAAATTTCGAATTTCCTATCATTTTCCATCTCCTGGCCTTGTATTGAATTATCTTTTAGGAGAGGCTCCTGGAACACCCATGAGAGGAAGGTGGTGGTCGTTAGAGCCGCTCTGAACCTTTTTGGAACAATAAACGATGGTTCCGACAGTTACAGCCCACATAGTTTCACCAACGGCCGGTGATAGCAATGCGTCTGCCATGTGCATGATGTCAGCCTCCCTTGTTGTGGGGGAAAATGCACAAAATTAACCCGAGTTTAATACCCCAAATCAAATCTCTCGAATAATCAGTCAGTTAGACCTCACTGTTTTTCCGAGTGGCACTACAAACTCGGGTTAAAAAACGTGTTACCGAATAAAAGCATAACCCCTGTTTTTTTGTCAACGTGTACAATTTGCACACGGACCGGCTACAGCGCTGGCGCGCCTCGACATCAGTACGGGACGGACGATCAGGTACGGGACATTTACAAATCCACTACGGGCGCAGTAGGGTCAAGCCTGCAAGACTGCAAGTTCAACCTCCCTCTTCAACGCTCAATCTTTTCTTTAAATTCAGGCTCGTTGTAGCAGCGCCGGTCAAACCGCTTGGCTGCTGAATTCAGCGTTGAAGCATCTCGACCCAACCTCACTGCCAGTTTATTTAACGTTGCATCACTCAATTCCAGAACATCCCAAGCAACCAAAGCCCGAGCTTTTGACGGCAATCGCTTCTGACCAGCGGCGCTCAAATCAACTTCCTGAAGATCAACGCGCCGAGATAATGGATGCGTGGTTTACGTGCCATGGGATAACGATAGCATCAAATTATCAACTTACAGTCTTGCAGACCCCTTTGTGTTGAACGACGTGAGAAGATAAC
>JADFVC010000006.1 GCA_015222355.1 Chloroflexota bacterium
CGACAAGTCGACCGACAACACCAACAACAGTCAGAACGATGTCGCCAACGACAAGTCGACCGACAACACCAACAACAGTCAGGCTGATGTCGGCAACAACAACAGCGATAACAGCATCAACACTGCCGACTCCAACAACAACAACAGCGACAACAGCACGAACATCTCCATCAATGACATTACCATCGCCGTAGCCGACAGTGCCCTGTCCGGCACGGTTACCAATAATTCGTTTAGCCTTGCCAAGAAAGCGCGGATCACCACGGGGAACAACTCGATCGGCGATAGCGCACTTAGCCAAGCCGCCGGAATTACGGTTGTTTCCATGAACACCGGAATCCAGAGCTCGGTGCAACAGTCGGTTAATGTTCAAGCCAACGTAAACGCCAGATAACCTTTCCAACCGGTGGGTGGCAGCTTGGGTTTAAATCAAGCCGCCACCCTCCACTTTACCGCCGGGGATGAAACCTTCAAACACTGAAAAACCCGGCAAGGAGAGGATATGAGATGCACATCGAAATTACTGATTGTTTGTCTCGCCCTTGCGAGCTGCACCCTTTTTACCGAAAAATTGTTCGCCGGCCAGATGGATCAGCTCACTTTGAATACCGCGGAGACGATGGAACTTTCGCAAGTCGGAGACCCGGTTTCCAGCGATGTTCTGGAGTCTCTCAGCGGTGGGCAAAGCATGTCGATTGACACGATTGATATACTGGCTAACAACATGAAACTGAACGCCGACATGAAAGACAACCTGCTTTATTCCACAAACACGGGGATTAACCAGGTGAGCAACGATGCCTTTGCCAATGCCAGCGGCATTTTTACAGTGGTGCAGAACTCCGGCAATCAGGTGATAATCAATAACGCTTTAATCTTGAATCTGCAAATGCAGTGAAGCCTTAACACCATGAACTGGTTCATCATTCTTATCGTGGTGGCAACATCCCTGGTCATGTCGCCACCGGCGAGCGCTGCGGACATCACAGTTCCCGGCGTTTCCGGTGGCGATATTACCGTCAAGGTGACCAGCCTGAAAGAAATGCGATTCAAGACCACGATCCGTCAGCAATACGATTTCAGTTGCGGGTCGGCAGCTCTGGCGACGCTGTTGACCTTCCACTATGAGGACCCGCTCGGCGAACCGGAAGTTTTCAAAGCGATGTACGACGCCGGGAACCAGGAGAAAATAAAAAAGGAAGGATTTTCCTTGCTGGATATCAAAAAATACCTCAAGGCAAGAGGATATCGGGCCGACGGCTTCAGAACCACGCTGGATAAGCTTAAAGGGATTGGAATCCCGGCGATAGTTCTAATAGATCACGATGGATACCGGCATTTTGTAGTGGTCAAGGGCGTGACCGGCAGCAAGGTTTTGCTGGGCGATCCTTCCCATGGATTGCGCAGGATGCCTCACGACCGGTTCGAGTCGATGTGGAACGGTCTGCTGTTCTTGATCCGCAACAGGCAGGATGTCGCAACTCGTTATTTCAATCGGGAGCGGGCGTGGAAAATTTACGCCAGGGCGCCTTTGGGAATGGCTTTGGGAAATAACGAATTGGCCAACATTACCTGGATGCTTCCAGGGGAACATGACTTTTGAGAGCCAACATGCTCAAGACCTGGTGCCAAAAATCATCGTTGTGGGCCGCCATGCTGTTGCAGATGGTCCTTGCTGCGGTCAGCCCCGTTTGGGCCGGACCGGAGTTCCTGAGCGAATTGCAAGCCGTCAATGACCGGGAACTGGATTCCATGCGCGGCGGGTATGCGTCTTCGGGAGGAGTAGAGATTTCCTTCGGCATCGAAACAGCCGTTTTTATCGACGGGATATTGCAGGCGGTGACCACCTTCAATTCGGCTTCTCCCATAGTCAACCTGCCCGACCCACGAGTCGTCGTACAAAATGCCGGGCTGATTTCAACTTCCGGGGCACAGCTGGTTCAGAGTGGTCTCTCGCCGATGGCGATGGACGCCGAAGCGGTTCGTTCCCACCTGTTTACGATCGTGCAAAACAGCCAGGACCACAGTATCATCGACAACATCATCCAGATCAACGCTACCGTGTCCAGTCTCAGAATTTATCGTGAAATCAATTTTTTGTCTTCCCTCCAGCAGCAACTGATCAATGCGCTGCGGTAAGCATTTACCCCGCAGATTTCCCCTTTCTTGCATTTCTTGCCACATTCATTTCCTTTCGCTTACAGGGTCATCGGCATTTTAAGCGTCAGTTGAACGTCGGGCGCATTTTCGGTCACCCCGATGCTGAGGGACAGGTTGAGATTCGACTTGTCGGTCAGTCGGTAAGAATACCCCAGCTGTAAACTGCCTACGTGAAGGGTGACTTGATCGGGGATAATTTCCCCGTTCTGTTTATTTCTGGAGAGGATGCTGTGATCGTACCCCAGACTGAACGATGCTTTTTCATTGAGCGAAAGGCCCATACCGAAATTGAAACCATAGGCATCACCCGGATCTAACCTGCCGAAATCGTCCCCATTGACCGTCCCCACATCCCTGGCCACGTTCCAGAGATAATTGATACTGCCAAAAAAGACCGCCGGATCGGAGGGGAGGATAGCCGAAAGGCTCCCCTGGATTCCCCAAAAACCGGAGCCGGTCGTCAGTTCGTTGGGCAGATCCCTGTCGGTCCTTGAAATGTCAAAGGGACCGGTGCCGGTGTCGCTTTTCACCCGCAGACCGGCAATATAATAGGGTCCATC